>DASQQR010000580.1:0-2201 GCA_035643335.1 Anaerolineales bacterium | reverse complement strand
ACGGCGAACTGCAGTTCGTATCCATCCTCCGTGGCAGTGTACCAGTTCGATACGGTGGCGGCGTTATTGATGAGCACATCCAGTTGGCCGGCGCCTGAGGAGGCGACTTGCTCCTGGACGGCCGCGGCGAGCTGCCGGACCCGGCGCTGGGAGGATAGATCGGCCAGGAGGTAGGAAATGCGCGCCGATGCGGTCTGGGAGAGGATCGCAGCGTGTGCCTGTTTGCAGCGAGCTGCGGAGCGTCCCACGCCGATCACATTCGCACTTTTTCGCACCAGCGCTCGCGCGGTAGCCAACCCGATGCCCGAGGTCGCCCCAGTCACCACTATGGTCTTGCTTTGCAGATTTGGATCCATTGCCATTTCGACAATTCTGAATTTTCCAGCTTAGATTTAACCATTTGGTTACACCAAGAAGTATAACCAATTGCTTGACTTTTTGCAAGGGTTAATTTATCATAGATATTCGAATGCTCTCACCAATAAAATATCGAGGTATTATGCCATGAAGAGTTTCGTGTTCATTACCGGTGCAACCGGAGGGCTGGGAAAAGCCTTTGCCGCCGAGTGCGCCTCCAGAGGCTGGAACCTGTTTTTGACCGACCGCTCCTCCGAAGCGCTGGAAGCCCTTGTCCAGGGCTTATCGCGCCTGTATGGCGTGTTTATTTACGCCTGGCGATGCGATTTAACCCTCGCGGAAGCGCGCCGGGCCTTGTGGGAGCAAGCCCGCAGCCTCGGCCTGCATTTCCACATGCTCGTGAATGTGGCCGGTATCGATTTCGAGGGACCCTTCGTCGAGCGCAGCCCCGGCGAGCTGCAGAACATCGTCCGCCTGAACGTGGAGGCGACCGTTGATATGACCCAGCGCGTGCTATCCTTTCGGGATCCAACCCGGACTCTGCGGATCATCAATGTCAGCAGCTTGGCCAGCTATTATCCCATGCCGGTTAAAGCCACTTACGCGGCTTCCAAGCGCTTCTTGCTGGATTTCTCTCTGGCATTGGATCAGGAATTGCGTTCCATTGGTGTCACTCTCACCGTCCTGTGTCCGGCGGGCATGCCCAGCAACCCGGAATGCATCCACGCCATCAATGCCCAGGGATGGATGGGACAGCTGACCACGATGAACGTGGGCGACGTGGCTGCCCGAGCGATCGATGCGGCGCTCAAAGGGCGCAGAGTTTACGTCCCCGGCTTCCCCAATCAGGTCCTGCGATCCCTGGGCTCGATCTTGCCATCTTCCCTGGTCACCTCCCTCATTGGTAAGCGTTGGAAGAAGGCACGCCAAAAGCGTTTTCCCGCTCCGGTATCCGCAACCGAACGCGTTCTGGCGGCGTCTAAAGGTGGCCTGGTCGAGGAGCCATCAACTCCATAATACGATCCCAGGACTCGAAAGCATGACTCAGCAGGCCACCAAACAACAGATATTAGAAGCCACGATTACCGCGATCGAAAAACACGGTATCCAAAATCTAACTACACGGGCTATCGCTGACGAAGCCGGGGTGAACAACGCGGCGCTGCACTATTATTATGGCACCAAGGAAAATCTGATTGCTGAAGCCCTGGCGCTTACCCTGGATCATATGATGGAAGATACGGACGAGATTCTGTCCCGCGATGAGGACATCCGCAAGCGGTTGCTGGCGCTGTTTGAATACCTGATCGACGGAATTCTTCGCTTCCCCAACCTCATTCGCGCCCATCTGTCGGGGCCGTTGATGGAAGGCGAACGCGACAGCCCGTTTTACCGTATGCTGGACTCCTGGCTGGAGCGCACCGGTTCGGAACTGCGACATGTGCTCCCCGCTGGACAGGATGATACCGTTCACTTCTCGCTGCACACCGCCATTTCGGCGCTTCTGGTGGCCGGCTTGATGCCGGGAACGATGCAGGGCCCTTCGCATCTGGATCTGCAGAATGAAGATTTTCGCTCCCGATATGTTGAGTATCTGGTAAACACCATCCTGCACGGCTCCAAGGAATGAATGCCAGCAGCGGTCGGGAGACCTCGATGATCTGAGGGGAGGTGGGGGAAAAGAAAGAGCGAGCCGGAAGAGATCGCTTCCATCCAAACTTATAGAGGCGACGACGGGATTCGAACCCGTGATCAGGGTTTTGCAGACCCTTGCCTTACCACTTGGCCACGTCGCCAGGCAATTGCCGCTGTAGACTGTTGGAAGCCAGATTAAAGAATGCTGA
>DASQQR010000579.1:0-3722 GCA_035643335.1 Anaerolineales bacterium | reverse complement strand
GCCGGTGCCCTGGACCTGGGAGATTGGTTTGTGTTTGAAGTAGCGAGACCGGTTAGACCCTCCATGGAAGACTTCGCTGGTATTAGGTTTCGTGGGCGATCTCTTCTCGATGGGCGCATATTCGAGGAATTCCATCTGGATGTCGGCGTCGGGGATCCAATTGTAGGTACGGTTGAATTCCTCAGGACCCCGGCTTTACTAGAATTCGCAGGCATTCAACCAACCGTTGTTCCTTGTTATCCTGTTACCCAGCAAATTGCCGAAAAGGTGCACGCATTAACCCGTTTCCACGCTTCAGGTGAAGGATCTCGGGTTAAAGACCTGGTTGACATCCTGCTGATGGCTGAACTTGGGGAAATTGATGCAGATCTTCTCGTGCAGGCTTTGCAGGCCACATTCGATGCTCGCCAAACGCATTCACTTCCGACCTTCTTTCCAGACATCCCCCAAGGCTGGACGGTTCCATTTCGGAAGATGGCGGATGAGATCGGATTGCGTTATCGCTCTTTAGAGGACGCCATCAACGCCGTGAAGAGGTTTCTGAACCCAATCTTATCGGGAGAAGAGCGGGGCCGATGGGATCCAAGTCAATGGTCCTGGCGCTAGGGCTCGTCTCCACTGTGCTGTCCGCCCTCGTGTGCGCCAAACGTTCCAACGTTCCTGGTTCTAATGGATTTTGTGGTTAAGGGCTGCAGCCTGACAGAGAGGTTGAGACAAGCAAGTTATGCAGCCAGTTCTCATGATAGACGAAGCCATTCAGGCGATGAGCAGGCGATTGGTAGCATTTGGAGATCTTAGCTCGTGGGCAGTAAGGCCAGAAGTTGTGCAGCAAGGCCCAAGAGCGGATATTGCACTCAGCCGAAGTCCAATGTCCATGAAAGGCGCGGCCATCGTCCAACCAGCGAGCCATGCGATCCATATGCCGGTCCAGCATGTTGCTGGTGCGGTGGGCGTGGGGGTGTTCATAGGCCAGGACCAAGCGCTCGACTCTGGCAGCCAGTTTGTGGATGGCTGCCAGGGGGGTGCCTTCCACGTTGTCTTGGGCCCAACTCAGCAAAGCAGCCGCCTGCTCCCGAAAGTTTTGCGGATGGGTGGCCCGATACAGATCCCAAACCTTTTCGGCAATCGGGCTCAGCAGGGTGCGCCGGCAGCGGGCGCGGATCTTGAGGTAAGCATGCAGGAAGCATTCGATCACCACGATCAGCGGAAAGAGGGCTCGCCAGGCGCGTTGGGTGGGCGACCAACCGTCCGTATTGACCGTCTCGGGGGCATAATCCGGCTGCACCTGTTGGGCTTCGGTTTTGAAGTGCCCATAAGCTTCGCTCAGATTATCCGTATCCGCAACCAGCGCAATCGAAGCGCCCAAGACACACTCCTGGCCCACAGTGGTGGCGATGTAGACCTGCTCCCCGTTGAAGTTGGCAAATTTCTCATCAGCCAGCAGGTCCTTGGGGAGTTTTTCAGGGTCTTTGACCGTGGTCTGAACCAGGTTATAGCGTCCAAACTGAGCGGCCAGGCGATACCAATAGGCTTCGTCCCGTCCAAAGACACGCGCCAACGCCCAAAACGGCACTCCAAAACACCGCATGAGCAAGCCATTCTCGACTTCGTCCGTATAGCCGGTCATGTAAGGCATCACACTGCTGGGAGCCACCGTGAACACCTGGGCACGCCCTTGCCTGTCCAGAGCCTTGAGCTTGATCCGCCGCAAGGCTACCCCCGCCAGTTTTTGCGAAGCCCGGCGGTCATGCAGACCGTATCCCGCCGCAATCGTGGCCGGAAACAACTCCGGATGATCTTGAATGGCACGATCCAGCATTTCTCGAAACGCTTGCGGGTCTTGCACCGTCGCTTGGTAGGTCGCAGTTCCCAGCGGCAAAGTGATCCGTTTGCACGGCCTTGTCAGATTGGCTCTTGTTTTGGTACACTTGCGAGGAGGCATTTTGGCTGATCTCCTGGCGGTTTTCAGTCAATTATGCCTCACTTTTTATACAACTAAAACCACAAATTCCGTCAGAACCAGGAATGTTAAACGTTTTACTGGCCCGCTTCCAGCCGTTGGATCCTTCCAGGGAGGCTAGGATAGCGTAGAAACCAAAGGGCGCAAACGAGTCAAAAATTGGCGGCAGCAAGTCAGTTGTGTGTCAACATACTGCTGCTCGAAGGAGACAAAATCCCCCGCGTCCGATTCCCGTTTTGCCGCAAGCAAACTCTCTTCGGCCATATTCCACCAATAAAGAACGGCTTGCTCTCGAGTCTGGCTCATACAGGGATGCCATCTTCTAAGATCTGTTGGCGGATCGGCAATACAGAGAACAAACCCGTTTCCCAAGCTGCGCGATCGACGACCAGAGTGCTGAGGTTGGTACCGTATTCCAAGTTCACCTCGAAGACCAGGTGTGTGATCTGGTGTCGCTCCGAACGGGATAGCTCCCAGGAAGTTAATATCAAGAGATCAATATCCGACTCCGCGCCTGCCTCGCCACGCGCAGCCGAACCATAGAGTACAATAGCTTCGATGGGGAACTTTTCGAGCAGCTTCCGCCGGACGACCGCAAGGGCCTGGATTTGTTTGGGCGTCAATTTCGTTTCCGTCATTTTGGACATAGTCATTTCATCCCGGAATCTTGATCGGACAGACTTGTGCTGATTATAGCACGAACATTTTAGCGTTTGAACGTGGGAACGTTTTTGCTTTGGAAGGGCGGAAGGATGGAAGATCGGGTGGGGGACGGGAGACGGGGTGATGGGCAGACGCGGTGCCCAGTCTCTATTCACTGTCTTCCGTCTCTGGTCATTTTGTGGGCCGGGGGACGGGCTATTCTTCGGTTTAGAATGAGGATTGGACGATATGAGGGAAGGTGGCAGCGAGGACAGATGATGCACAGGTCCGGTGGAAGAAGTATCGGTGATCTGAAGTAATCGGTGATCAGTTAGAAGTGATCAGTGTTCTGAAACAATCCGTTTCTTTGGTGTCCCCTCGTATACACTTGGTGACCTGCGGGTTGGACCGGCAACCACGCCCCATGGCCGCTCGAGGCTGAAGCCCTCGGGCTCAGGCTACGAAGCCCGCTGGGCTTTGGGGCTTGTGCACCCCAGGCAGTTGGGAACCGTACCAAGGCTTGCGAAGTGATCCTTCGACTGCGCTCTCAGGACAAGCTCTGCAGCGACTGGATTTGGGCTGCCACAGCAGCGTATACCAAGGCAGGGTTCGGGCTGTTTGTGGCTGCGAATTCGTTTGCGGGACTCGGAAGGGATTTGTGCGGCATCATAATAGGGTTGAATAATCTGCAGGAATTGTTTCGGGCAATTTTCGCAGGCGTTTCGCCGCGGGGCAGTTTCCGACAGGTTGCGGATCATCAAGCAATTGATTTTTCCTTCTCAATTTGCTTGAATTTGATCCCCCTCTGAGGTTTTGTCCCGCTGCCGTCATTACTCCTTCGATGTTCACCTTCACTAATCCGCGTAATCGAAAACATCTCAATCGATGGAACTGTTTAGCTTCAGCAAACAGTGGCTCAACCCATACACCTCGTTTGCGCATGGCTTTTTGATAAGCTTCCGCTTGGCGATAAGACTTAGCCTTATCAAGATACTCTTGGAAGAATGATCTAAAGCAGTAAATCAGAAATGCGTAGAGCCGAGTGGCAAGCTTCAAAGACATCTCTCACTCAGCATTATAAATATGAAGCAGACTTCCTGACATACATTTCCAGCTTACT
>DASQQR010000578.1:0-3117 GCA_035643335.1 Anaerolineales bacterium | reverse complement strand
GCTTCAGTAGGAGCTGCAGCCGGCGCGCAGGCCGCCAACAAAAGACCGGCAACCATCAGCAAAGACATGAAAGTGAGCAACTTTTTGTGCATATCTCCTTCCTCCTCCGGAAAGATAGATTTGCCCGCTAAGCGGGTTTGTTTGGTTTTTTGTAAAATTGGTTACAGAAACGGGGACTGATTAAGGTATTTGTCGGTGTGCACCTCCTTGATGCCAACGAGATTTCAATTCAGGCACGGTAATAGATCGGATTCGATCGAGCTGCAGAGAATCCTCTCCTGGCTACCATGACCTCGGCTAGTTAATATGATGATTTTAACGACTAGATCAGGGATGGTCAAGGGAAATATGTGAAATTCAGTGAAAAGGGCGATTTCGTTTATGTTTTTTTTACATTTTGGACAAGAAAATCACTTTATGGCGAAAATTTATCCATGGAGGTGCCGATATGGTAAAATATACTATACTGAATGAAGACCAGCAAGTCCCGGGCATTGCTTTCCCCTCCCAGTCTAATAGTGGCTTTAAGGGCGGGTTTTGATGCCATCACAAACCATATTGCCCTGATTCTCTTTCCGATAACCCTGGATTTGTATCTCTGGTTTGGGCCTCACCTGCGATTGAAGCAATTGATCGAGTCCATTGTGGGCCAGCTGGTTGGCCTGTATGCGTTGCAGGACCCCGGTGCGAAAGAGATGCTGCAGGCCATTAAAGATGTATGGATGGAGATCGCAGCCCAATTTAATTTATTCATAGCCTTACGCACTTATCCAGTGGGTGTCCCCAGTTTATTGGCGCCCGCCTCTCCGGTGGGGACTCCTACCGGAACGCCTTTGATGTGGGAAATCGACTCGATGGGGAGCGCTTTTCTGATTTGGCTGTTGATCGCAGCTCTTGGGCTGGTGTTTGGGGCGTTATTCTTTGACATGGTTTCCCAGGCTGTGCTCACCGGAGAAGTAAACTGGCGAATGGCCTGGAAGGAATGGCCGCGTACAAGCCTGCAGGTATTGTTCCTGACCTTGTTCTGGGTCAGCGTTTTGATCGCGGTCAGCATCCCGGGCAGCTTTATCATCTCAATTGTAGCGTTGGGCGGCCTGGTTTTGGCGCAATGTGCCTTGTTTTTATACGTGGGATTATTGATATGGCTGCTCTTTCACTTATTTTTCTCACCGCACGGGATCTTCGTTTACCGCCATAGGGCGATGAACTCCATCCGGACCGGTTTTCGACTTACGCGCCAGACTTTTGTGAGCACGGCCTTATTCTTTCTGGCCGTCATTGTGTTGAGCAGAGGGCTGGACATGTTATGGCAGGTGCCCCCAGCCACAAGCTGGTTGAAGGTTGTGGGTGTGGTGGGACATGCTTTTGTAGCCACCAGTTTGTTGGCGTCGAGCTTTGTCTATTACCGGGATGCAGATCAGTGGGTGAGGAACCAATCCCTGCCGGGAAAGCCTTCACAGAACGAGGCCTGAGATGTGGGACGCGTTGGACCAATGGGGCGACAGTGCAACTGTCGCCCAACAAGCTCGGCGCCCCAACAAGCGAGGTGAGGACCACGCGAATTTTTTCAATATGCATTGCGTAATCGGAGGTATACGTGGTTAGAGAAAAAAGTCCTGTAATTTCATATGATGCCAAGGACATCCAAGTTTTAGAAGGTTTGGAGGCTGTACGGCGCCGCCCGGGTATGTATGTGGGCGGCACGGATATAAAGGCTTTACACCACCTAATTTATGAGGTCGTTGACAATTCGATCGATGAGGCGCTGGCTGGTTCGTGCGATCGGATTGAGGTCATTATTCACCCAGATAGCAGCGTGACCGTGACGGATAACGGGCGCGGTATCCCGGTGGATATCCATCCCCAGACGCAGAAGCCTGCCCTGGAAGTGGTGATGACCATCCTGCACGCCGGTGGCAAGTTCGGCGGCGGCAGTTACAAGGTTTCCGGCGGGCTGCATGGTGTAGGTGTATCCGCAGTGAATGCCCTTTCCGAGTGGTGTGAAGTTGAGGTCATGAGGGATGGAAAAGTCTACGTGCAGCGCTACGAGCGGGGCTATCCGACCGGGCCTGTGGAGGTGGCCGGCAGGGCGCCTTCGAAAGAAACCGGCACGCGAACCACTTTTAAATTTGACAAGGAAATCTTCAAGGGCGACCTGGACTATCGATTCGAAACCCTGGTGCAGCGCTTTCGGGAGATGGCTTTTGTAACCCAAGGGGTAGCGATCAAATTGATTGATGAGCGCTCGGACCGTGAGATGACCTTCTATTTCGAAGGCGGGATCACTTCTTTTGTGCGTTATCTGAATCGCAACCGCAGCGTACTGCACCCGGTGGTTCACGTCGAGAAAGAGGTTGAATCGATCACGGTGGATGCGGCCATCCAATACACGGACGCGTACGCCGAATCGGTTTACGCTTTCGCCAACACGATCAATACGGTGGATGGCGGGACCCACCTGACCGGCCTGCGAGCGGCGGTGACACGCACGATCAACGACTACGCTCGCCGAAATGGTCTGTTGAAAGATTCGGATCCCAACTTCTCGGGTGATGACACCCGAGAAGGCCTGACGGCGATCATCAGCGTTAAACATCCCGACCCGCAGTTTGAAAGCCAGACCAAGGTCAAATTGATGAACCCCGAAGTTCAGACTTTTGCCCAGCAAGTGGTCAGCGACGCGTTTGGAACCTTCCTTGAAGAAAACCCGAGCGCCGGCAAATCCATCGTTCAGAAATGCCTGACCTCGGCGCGGGCGCGTGATGCGGCCCGAAAGGCGCGTGACCTGGTCATTCGCAAGTCAGCCTTAGAGAGCCTGACCTTGCCCGGGAAGCTGGCTGATTGTTCCGAGCGCGATCCCGAAAAGACGGAGCTTTACATTGTGGAGGGTGATTCGGCCGGGGGTTCGGCGAAGCAGGGACGCGACCGGCATTTTCAAGCGATTTTACCCTTGCGGGGTAAAATTCTCAACACTGAGCGGGCACGCCTGGATAAGATCCTGGCCAACAACGAAGTTAAAGCCCTGATCTCGGCCCTGGGCACCGGCATTGGGGAGAGCTTCGACGTGTCGGGACTGCGCTACGGGCGGGTCATCATTATGACGGACGCTGACGTCGA
>DASQQR010000577.1:0-4824 GCA_035643335.1 Anaerolineales bacterium | reverse complement strand
CGGTGGGCCGTTCACGCTGCTGTTAGGCCTGTCTCTGACGCTGGTGGGCACTCAGAACGCCAGCGGCGCCGCCTACACCTTGGGTGTCTCCTTCGTGATCATCGGCGCCGCGCTCGTGCTGCGCGGGTTGTTGGCTCCGCTCTTCCGGCGCCTTGCCCGCGGCAGAGCCTGGAACGCAGCCGGTTTTCTGGACCGCATGGCATACACGCTGATGGGGCTGGCGCTGACGGTTTTTTGGTCGTTGCCCACCCGCTACCTGCAAGAACAATTCGGAGTGCCGGAAATGAGCAGCGGCCCGGAGATGCTCTTCATCGCCGGTATCCTGCTCGTCTCCGGAGCTGTGCTGGTGATCATGTTCAACACCGACCTGCTGCTGCGCCTGGTCCTGCTGGTCCTGGGCCGTTCGCCCCGCTTTGCGCCGGTGCTCCGCATGGCCATCGCTTACCCGCTGTCCAACCGCTTCCGGACCGGAATGACGATCGCCATCTTTGCCGTCGTCACGTTCAGTGTGATATTCATGGCCACGCTCTTCAAGGTCAATGATATCGTCTTGACCGACACGGAACAGTTTACGGGTGGCTTCGATCTGCGGGTGAACGCCAGCAGCCATAACCCGGTGGATGACCTCCCCCGCGCCATCGCCAGGCAGCCCGGCCTGCGCCGGGAGGACTATGCCGTGATCGCCTCCCTGATCACCCTGCCAGTCGAGCTCAAGCAGGGGGAAGCCGCGCGCTGGGCTGGTTACCCGATCCAGGCCGGGGACGACGCTTACCTGGAGAACGTCGACTATGACATTGGCGTCAAGGCGGAAGGCTACACCACGGCGGCTGAGATCTGGGAGGCGGTGCGAGACGATCCCGGATTCGCGGTGGTAGACCGTCTCGCCGTGCCCTCGCGTACCACCACAAACATTGTCATCGGCGGACCAGAGTTTGGTCTCCAGGGTGTCTACCTCGAGGACGAGACCATGAAGCCGGTCCGGCTGGAGGTGCGCGAGCCGAACAGTGAAGCGGCCTTCGAAGTGACCGTTATCGGCGTCCTCGAGCAATCAGCGATCACCGGCTACGGCCTGATCACCTCCCAGGAGACATTGGAGAAAGGGCTGAACGCCGATCTGCCGGCGCCAACCTACTTCGTCCGTCTGGCAGACGGCGTCGATCCGGCCTCGACCAGCGCCGCGCTGGAGAGCGCCTTTCTGAAGAACGGCCTGGAAAGCGTCGATCTGATCCAGGAGTTGCGTGACTCACTTTCGATACAGCTCGTCTTCCAGCAGCTCCTGTTGGGCTTTCTCACGGTCGGGCTGGTGGTCGGCGTCGCCGCCTTGGGCGTCATCAGCACGCGCGCCGTCGTGGAGCGGCGCCAGCAGATCGGCATGCTGCGCGCCCTGGGGTTCCAGCGCCAGATGGTCAGCTGGGTCTTCCTGATCGAGTCATCCTTCGTGGCCTTGTTGGGTATCGGCCTGGGGGTCGGCCTGGCCTTGATCCCCGCCTCTCAGATGATCACCGATATGGCCGCCGACATACCCGGCCTCACCTTCCAGGTACCGTGGAAGGAAATCCTCTTCGTGTCCGGGCTGGCGTACACCATGACCCTGCTGACGACCTGGCTGCCCGCCGTACAGGCCTCCCAGGTCAGGCCAGCCGAAGCGCTGCGCTACGAGTAAGCGCCTCCCGCCCGACCCCCCACGCTTTCCCCTTAACTGCGTAAGTCCTAAATGTAAAACCGCATGAGGAGGGCCGCCGGTAGGCGGCCCTCATTTGTTTCGCGACCTTTTTGGATTGCCTGCAATCGTGCCTGGCCCTTAGCGGTTTACCCTTACTGATTAGGCGCTTCCTCGATCGAGGGTGGACACGGCCCGCAAGTCCGACTGGCGCTTAGAGATCCACTATCGGAAGGTGTCTGGCGGAAGCCGGCTATCATCGACATGCACCTGTCCATCCACCCGGCCGCCATTGCCCTGAACCTGTCGAAAAGTTCTTTTTCTTTCTCAAGCGTGTTAATCCCAAAGAGGATGTACAGAGGACACACGCCTGTAACACCGGTGATCAATCCAATGGCACCGAGGCCGGCGATCACCAGACCAGCTACATTGCCCTGCAAGACACCGAGCAAGATGAGGCCAACCGGCAGGAGCACCAGCCCCAATGCCACCCGTACGATACGATCCAGTATTCCCAGATTACGTTTGAACATTGTCTTTTCTCCTTATTAATGATAGAAATTGTCCCTTCACTTTACTAGACGAAGCGGGCGCGGAAAAGGATACACTTGGATGGCTGATGTTGAAAGTGTATCCTTTTTCGCAGCTCGTTCGTCCCTATTAATAGAACAACCACCCGATTCGCGGTGTCATGGTTTAGATTGAGAAAAGGAGCCAATATGGAAATCCCACGTCACTGGAGATTGAAAGCCCAACGCTACCGCATGGAAGGTTCAATCTGCCCGATCTGCGGCGAGCTCGCTTTCCCACCGCGCCCGGTTTGCCCTCAGTGCAGCGCTCAACCGGCGCAGATAGCCGGCTACCGACTACCCATAATGCCGGTATCGACTCGCACATTAGATACCGTTTCATCGAAAGGGGGATAAGGTGAAGCAAATGATTACAAGCCCCGCGGCATCGATTACGAAAGCTGCCAGTAAACAGACCTATTACACGATCCGATTCCTGGCGGACCAAGCACGTAGAGACGATGCCTATCGGGCCTATGCATACTTCCGTTGGTTGGACGATGTCCTCGATGCAGATTCAGGTTCAGTATCTGAACGAAGGTCTTTTCTGAACCGTCAGATATCTTTGCTTGAGCGCTCCTACTGGGGCGAGACACTGAGGGATGTAAACCCCCAGGAAAAGATGCTTGTTGAGTTGGTCCAGCACGATACTGAAAAGAACAGCGGTCTGCAATCCTATCTGCGCAACATGATGCAGGTGTTGGATTTTGATGTCAGCCGGCGTGGCATGTTGGTCTCCCAAGATCAGCTAAATGAGTATACACGTTGGTTGGCCATATCGGTCACTGAAGCCATGCACTATTTCATCGGTCATGACCAGCTCTCTCCACAAAATAGTTCACGTTACCTGGCCGTCACCGGAGCGCACATCGCACACTTACTGCGGGACACCTGGGAAGATGTCCAAACAGGCTACTATAACATCCCGCGCGAATACTTGGCGGCCAAAGGGATTGGTCCACAGGATATTGAGAGCGAGGCCTACCGTGCGTGGGTACAGGAGCGGGCCAACCTGGCGCGAGCCTGTTTCAAATCTGGAAAACAGTACTTGGCCCAGGTCGAGAATATGCGCTGCCGTATCGCTGGTTATGCCTACATCGCTCGTTTCGAGGGAGTGCTGCAGACCATAGAGAGGCTGGACTACCGGCTGGCGCCCGCATCCACGCAGTACAAGGGCCTGAGAGAAGGAATACGGATGAGTGGTTCGACGCTGTTGCTGGCCTTCTTTCCGCTGATACGGAAATTGTCTAGTCCTGGCTGAGTTGGGCCGGTTCTGTCCTCTCGCGGTTCTGCGTTTCACCGCAGTTGAGAAAAATTTCCCACCTGTGTCAATACCCTCAAACACATCACCGTGCTGCATTTGCTCGGTCTCCCCTAAGAAACTTCCAGGACACCAGGCTCCAGGCGAAAGCCCAATTTGGCTGCCCGGTGGTTCAAATTACGCAAAAATAGTGCAATTCGATCGGTCCGGCAATACACTCTACCGTGCCAACCCCAATTACTATGGTGGGGTGGATCTATTATGGGCCGACGCCAGGGCATTCCGCCCGATCAGTTCCGAAGAATTGGCCCCCATTAACCCCGAAGTGGAAAACAAGCGCATCATCATCGACGTCAACCACCAGACACTCTCGTGCTTCGAGGGGGATGTTGAGGTGTACTTTTGTCGTGTTTCCACCGGGGCAAAGTTTGACATGTATGGAAATGCGGTCGATAAGTGGGCCACGCCGGTTGGGTCTCATAAGGTGACCAGAAAATATATTTCCTTACAAATGAGCGGGGGTGTCACCGGTGCGGGTTACGATTTACCTGGGATTGGCTGGACATCGATCTTTGCTACCGGGGGGGTAGCCATCCATTCTACATTCTGGCACAATAATTTTGGGGATCCGATGTCCCACGGTTGTGTAAACGTCCGGCCACAAGACGCCAAATGGATATTTCGATGGACTTTGCCTGTAGTAAGTTTTGATCCAGGATCTGAGGATATAACCGTATCGGGGGCGGCCAGTACGCAAGTGGAAGTGGTAGAGGGTTAGGCAAGTCCAAAGTCCGGTACAAAAGTCGCAGGCAGTTTGTGACGTTGGGGCCGAAGATTCAGCGCAAGAGCACCGCTTCGCCAGGACTGCAAAAACGATCTGTGTCCAGATTCCCGCTGAGGACCGGAATCCGACCGGGAGCCGAATTAGCGATATGCCTCCAGCCTGGCTCAGCCCCGCCGGGAGTGCCCGACCGGTCTCCAGAAAGCCACGAGATGCGCGGCTCGCACAGGTTGGTGGTTCCCGAGTACCGGGCGCTGATTCTTACCCTTGGGTATGATGGGCACGTCATGCCCGCCGTAATGATCCAGCCGACTATCCCTGTGGAAGGATCGCATTGGGGCTTATGGTAAGCGACCGAATCCGACCGCGAGTGACTGACAGCGGAGCCGGCATCGAGGCAGACGATCTACCCTACATGTTCGACCGGTTTTACCGGGCCGTACAGGCCTCCCAGGTCAGGCCGAGGCGCTGCGCTACGAGTAAGCGCCTCGTTGAGCTAGGGCTGAACCAATTCTGAATGTCAAGCTTGACACGACCCTTATAATGCCGTAAA
>DASQQR010000576.1:0-7448 GCA_035643335.1 Anaerolineales bacterium | reverse complement strand
TTGCACACCGTTCTGCACAAAGAGTTCCGCATGCGCAAAGCGTGGCGCAGACTTATTGGCCCGGGGCAGGAAAAATCAAATCGACTGGACTTCGATTCCGCTTCGCGATCGGCGGGCCTGGCCGTCATAAAAGTCCTGCTCAAAAACGCCTTGACCTTACCCCTTGCCCGTTGGAGGTTGAATCGGCTCACCCAGGCCCCTTACCAGGGTCTGGAACTTCTTCCGCAGTCCCTGACCCCCGAAGAGGCTGCTAGGCCATCGCCTCAGCCCGCGCCACCGTTCGCTGTTTCTGAATCGTTTCTTTCGTCTCGAGAGGATCCGCATTTGCAATGAATGCTGCCAATGATTTTTCCAGCCTGGACGACCATCTGGCCTCGGTTGCCGAAGCTTTTTCGCACAAAGCGCACCGCTACGATGAATTCGGTAGAGACCACATCAATCTTGAGCGCATGCGCCGAAAAGTGCGCCAGCATGTCCTTCCGCATCTGAAGCCGGGCGATTCAATTCTCGAGTTGAATGCAGGCACCGGATCCGACGCGGTCTTCTTTGCCCAACGCGGCTATGAAGTCCTCGCTACGGACATTTCCCCTCGAATGCTCGCCAGGATAAGAGATAAAGTTGTCCAGTACGGACTGGACGACAGAATCGCGATCCAGCAATGCTCATTTACCGACCTGGGTCAAATCCAATCTGGTCCATTCGATTATGTCTTCTCCAACATGGGCGGAATTAATTGCTTTCCCGATCCAGGGGAGATCATCTCGAACCTGCCAGGGCTGTTGAGGCCCGGCGGGCATGTCACCTGGGTGGTCATGCCACCTATCTGCCCGTGGGAAATCGCCATGATTCTGCGCGCAGATCTTAAGACTGCCCTCCGCCGGCTTTCGCCCAAAGGGACTTTGGCGAACGTCGAGGGGGTCCGTTTTACCACCTACTACTTTTCCCCAAACCAGATCATCCAGGCCTTCGGGACGAAGTTCCAACCCATCCAGCTGCAAGGACTGTCGGTCTTCACTCCGCCAGCGGATCGGAAGGAATTTCCCACCAAATTCCCCAGGCTTTATCGATTCCTGGTTCGAATGGATGAGAATCTGGCTGATCACCCTCCTTTCAACCATTGGGGAGACTTTTATATCCTCACGTTGAGATATCTTTCATAGGCATATGTCCCCCAACAATTCTCCCAAAGCATTCTTGGCCACGGACGACACTTTGCCCGGCAGCCACAACGCGTCGGCCTGCCCATTTGATTTCGCTTGCCCGGGATGCCACTCGCCTCTACAATCAATGGCTCCGGACGAACTGACCTGCCCGGAAGATGGCCAGGTCTATCCCAAAATAGACGGCATCTGGCGCCTGCTTCGGCCAGGGCGCTCAGTCGACTTCGAGCAATTCATACGCGAATACGAAATTGTGAGATCGCAGGAGGGTCGCGGTTCTCAGGACCGGGAATACTACCGCGCCTTACCGTTTGCGGACTTGAGCGGCAGACTGGCCCGCGATTGGAAAATTCGAGCCCGCAGTTACCAGGCGCTGATCGATCAGCTTTTGGAGCCGCTGGAGTTACTCTGGGATCGCCCAATGAAAATCCTGGACGTCGGAGCCGGAAATTGCTGGTTGTCAAACCGTTTATCTCAGCGCGGTCATCTGGTCGCGAGCGTCGATCTGCTGACCAACTCATCCGATGGTTTGGGTTGCCACATTTTCTACCCCACACGGTTTACGCCAGTGCAGGCCGAATTCGACTGCCTCCCGTTCCGCGAGGTGCAAGCAGATTTAGTGGTCTTCAATGCTTCCTTTCACTATTCAACCCGCTACGAGACCACCCTGAGAGAAGCGCAGCGAGTCCTGCGGCCCGATGGGCAATTGGTGATTCTGGACACCCCCATTTATCACGGCGCGAACAGCGGCCGGCAGATGGTCCGCGAGCGTGAGCAACAATTCTCCGAGAGATATGGATTTCCCTCCAATGCGCTCCCCAGCGAAAACTACTTGACTCACGACCGGTTGAAAGAGCTGGGTGAATCTGTGGGAATAGAATGGCAGATTGCAGTCCCCAACTACGGTTTAGGCTGGACCCTGGACCGCCTGAAAGCCCGCCTACGCGCTCGCCGCGAGCCGGCAGCATTCTTGCTCCTGATCGGCCGTTTTGCATCGGAACTATGAAGCGCCAATCGATCATAGCAAACGGGTGCATATTGGCACGGCGCCTGGGGATGAACGTATTGTGGCTCGTGCTCTCGCGGATCTCAAGTCAGGCGCTCGCGGCGGTGCTGGTTATTTTTGTGGCCCGGCGCCTGGGCCAATCTGGGTTAGGCCAATACGCTTTCATAACCGCCGTGGTCTTCCTTGGAAATACCGTGAGCACCTTTGGGCTGGACACCCTGGTCATCCGGGCGATCGGCAGAGGCAGGCGTATGGACGGTGCTCTGCTCGGCGCCGCGCTTTGGCTCCAACTTGCCCTTTCGCTCGCCTTCGTCATAGCGATAAAGTTGTCAGCAAGCCTTCTGCCGGGTAAAACCCCAGAAACCCTTCTCTCTCTGCAGATTTACAGCCTCTCCCTGATTCCCCTGGCGTTCTATACCCTGTTCAGCGCTGTCCTGAGAGCATTCGAACGCATGGATCTATTCCTGGTTCTTAACTTGATTTCGGGGCTGATCCAGGCTGGCGGGGGGATCGTGCTTCTGCTGGCCGGGGCCAGGTTATTTTCATTTATGGTCTACCTTCTGGTCTCCCAATTTCTGGTCGCGCTGATTGCTGCCATAATATCAGCGACAAGACTTCCTCATTTTTCGGTCCAATGGAAAGTATCCTTGAACCTCGTCACCCGACTCATCCAACGCAGCTGGCCGCTCGCCTCGCTCACGGTCCTGGGGATCCTTTACCAGCGGATGGGAATCCTGGTCGTTTCAATGATCTCCACGGATGCGCTTACCGGCTGGTTCGCAGCCGCCGCTCGCATCGTCGAAGCCCTTAAGATTGTGCATTACTCCTTTTTGGGTGCCCTGTTCCCGGTTTTGGCCCAGAGTTCTTACCATGATCGCTACCAGACCCTGGAGGTGGAGAAATCCCGGTTTCTGAGGATATTCCAGACAGATTCTCTTCGTTTATTGCTCGGCCTGAGTCTGGTGCTCGCCGTGGGAGTCACCCTGCTTGCCAGGCCGCTCGTCCAGCTCCTTTTTGGAGACAACTTTGGGGCCTCCATCCCTACCGTCAAAATATTGGCCTGGAGCCTGATCCCCTACGCCTACTCTGCCAAAAAGTCCCTTGAACTCGTAACCCAGGGCGACGAGCGCATGGTTCTGAAGGTCACCCTGTTGAGCGCCGTCCTGTCCGGCTTTCTGTTTATGATTCTGACGCCAACTTTGAACCTGGTGGGCGCCAGTCTGGCAGCCCTGGCTGGGGAAAGCCTTCAAGCTGCAGCCTACCTGCTCCTCACCAGAAATCGCTCCAGCCGGCGCGCCGCCTCTCCCGGTCCCGCCTTCTTCTTCTCATCACGGCGATCCACACATAACCGCATCGACCCAGTCCCCTGATTCCCCATGTATCCCGCCATTGTTATCCCAGCCTATAACCGCCCGAAAGCCCTCAACCGTTTGCTTTACGCGCTGAAAAAGGCAAAATATCCCAGCGGTTGCGAAGTAATCCTGCACATCTCCATCGACCGGGGAGCGCAAGGACATGACCAGGCTGTTTGCCAGATTGCAGAAGGGTTCGACTGGGAATTCGGCGAGAAGCGCGTCACCCTCCAAAATCAGCACCTGGGATTGGTGGAACACTTCTACCATTGTGGCGACCTGACGCGCCAATATGGTTCGATCGTGCTGCTCGAGGACGATTTGCTGGTCTCACCCGTGTTCTACAATTACGCAACCCAGGCATTGGATTACTATTGTGATGATCCGCGCATCGCCGGGATATCCCTGTATGGCCTGTGGTTTAATGGCTATACGCATTATCCCTTCACCCCATTGCCTGACGATTCGGATATCTTCTTCCTCCAGATACCATACACTCAAGGCCAGGCTTTTTCGAAAGACCAATGGGATCTCTTTGTAAATTGGCTGAGTGCCTCCGGCCAACGGCTTTCTCCCTCAGACCCTATCCACGAGATGTTCCTGAATTTTGACCCAGAGGATTGGTTTCCCATTCGGACCAAATATCTGATCGACACGCAGCGATTCTACGTTTTCCCAAGAGAGTCTCTGACCACCGGCATGGGCGATGAAGGTACCCATTTTGCACAAACCTCGGATTTCTTTCAGGTGCCCCTGCAAGGTTTCAAACAGGATTTTAGATTGAAAGCCTATGACCGCTCTATCGCTGTCTATGACTCTTTTTATGAATTACTCCCCGATAGACTGGACCGGCTGACCAGCGCCTTCCGGGCATTCTCGTACGCAGTCGATCTTCACGGGACAAAATCATTGAAAAACCTGCCATCCGAGTACGTTTTAACCTCTAAAGTCTGCAAATCTCCTATGGCTACCTTCGGTAAAGCCATGCGGCCAATCGAAGCCAACGTAATCAACAGCGTTCCTGGGAAAGAGATCGCGTTTTGCAGGACAGAAGATCTCGCATTGGACTGGCTGTCCGTACTCAGAATGAAAAAAAGCAACCACGAGTATTTCGCTCGTGGCAGCCATATCGGAAAAAAATTGGGTCTTGCATTCCTGTTCATTGGGGCGCTTAAAAAATTGCGTCTCTGGCCAGACCAGATTGGTTAGAGGCCCTTGCAACCGTCTATGCGGCCGGTATATCCCAAATGGATCAATGCCAGGATTGAAGCTTAAATCATTGACACCAGGGTTCCGCCGCCGTTCCCCCGATGGTGCTGCGGACAATTTCCCAATGTTTCCAGGGATAAGATTGAGCCAGCGCATCCAGGATGATATCACCTTCATGAGTGGCTCCACTCTCCGTGCACACAATTTCGATACTCGCCTCGAGCTGTTGGCCGCCTTCCGGCGTATCCACTGGCTCCCCTAAATTAAGATCCACCAGCTCGAATCTCGATCGAAATACCTTGACCAGGCAGGCTCCCGAACATCCCGAGCCCGGATCGGAATAGGCAGTTGGCTCCCAGCAGGCATGAGCCAGGGTGACGTTACCCGAGCTGACGGCCTCCAAATAACTGGTAACCACCGCCTCTGGCGAGCGGTCAAAGCTCTGTGTGCAATCATCTTGGAACAATCCTAAGATGACCACAAAAGCGATGATAAAGGCGATCACCAACCCGAGTATGATCCATACGGCTCTGCCGCCTTGGGCAGAGCGTCCGAGGTGGATTGCTTGGGACACGGGGCCGGCGGCTGCTTGGAGTTAATTCTCCAGGGATTCCAAAACCATCAGACCTTCCAAATTCCTGCGAAAGGTCAGAGGACCCTGGGGTACAAGATTATCGATTTGCAGGATACCGGCGTCCATATACTCCCACATCACCTGGAAGGGTTGCTTGCCCGGCACCCACTTCTCGACAATCACAACTCCGTGACCGGGAAGGACGGTGAAGACAACCTGCCGGCGATCCTGCGGGTGGTTCAGGGCCTCCGAGCGAGAAAACGCGGCCCGGATTGCATTCGCCTGGGCCTCAGTGGAGCACGATACCGGATAATAGTAATATGGCTCTGCCAGAGAGACGTGCTCAACCAATTCGGGATCAAATGATTTGACTCCGCGGTGCCCGTGCAACTTCGAACGCGTTACCGGGACCTCGCCAGATATCCCCCACTCTGGTGCCAGGCTGATCTTCGGCAATGGCTCGTCCATGGCAATCAGTTCTACTGCCTCGGACGAAGGGGAATCATTGCGCTTGCCTTCGACGTGCCGCACCAGGGCCCCCGTACCATCCGCCCGAACGTCGACGATCACCGCCAGCTCATCTTCTGTCAGATTGTCTTTTTCCACGGGACGGGCCGAACCGGTCACAGTCGCAATCAGCGCATGGATGTTTGGGTCCCAGGTGGCAAAGCAGCCCTCGCTGTATTGGCTGGCAACCGCCTCGTCCAGGGCAGGTACATGGGCCAGATTGGCGACCCGGACCATCTCGGTGAAGAAATTGCGTTTGCCCAGTTCGAAACCCGCCTTACGCATTGCCTCCGGTGTGCTTAGGCTTCTCCAAACTTGAAGCGGGATTGAATCTCCCACTACCTTGTGATTAGTGATCTCGTCGGTGCTGGCAGCAGTGACGATGCGCAAAAACAGATCCTCGTAAAAGGCCTCCTGATCGGAGGCATCCGTGCGCGGGTGTGCCCCGACCAGGTCAAAGGTGTACGCTTCAAGAGGTTCTTCCTCACCGACGATCAAAATGACCCGGATGCTCATGGTCTGTGTCTGAACCAACCGAACCATCGAGAGGATTGGCCCGCCGCGCCGGCCTTGTTCGTAAAGCGTTTTGTATGCGTCAGGAGACAATCCCGGAAACTCAAAATCCTCGGGGTCGACCGGATCTTTCTTGAGCACCTCAGCGAAATAGTCCAACCTCTCGTGAAATTTGTCCGGGGTAGCACACACCAGCGTGACGATCGTAGGCAAATGCTCCAACTTGAATCGCCGGCGCGCCGTGAACAGCATAGCCTCCCGCCAGCCCAAAGGCTCTTCGAATAATGCCGTCGTCAGGATGACGTCTGTGTCATTATCCGGCTCGGACTGGAGCGTGTGCCCCCACCTGCGGAACTGATCGAGCAATTTGCTCACGCACCTGTTTAGCACCGGAGTGGTTGGACCGGGCACGTAAGCCAAGGCCAAATTGCGCAGCCAGACATGTGCTGGCCGAATTGTGTTTGTATGTATTTTCGACATACTCATAGTATATCCTCTTGGTGAATTTTCCTCTTCTCGCTCTCGGTTTCCCAGCCTTCAAAATGAAGATAGCCCGCAATACGATCCGCCAATCGTGGAGCGGTCTCCTTAAGGACGACATTTAGATAGTAAAGCATTCGACTCTGGAAATGCAAAACAAGAACTTCCGCCTTCCGCTTTCGAATGGCATTAATAATCGCCTGGGATACCCACTCGATTGGCATTTTTGGCAGTACCCAGGGAAATTCACGACCACTGACGAAATCGGAATCCACCCGGCCGGGTATGATTGTGCTCACATCTACACCGGTTCCATATAGTTCCTGGCGGATGGTCTCGCCAAATCCTGTCAAGGCATACTTCGCTGGGGCGTAAGGCACGTCGGTAGGTGCTCCTCGTTTTGCTGCCATGGACGAAACTAGAACAATATGCCCACTGCCTTGTTCCAGCATATGAGGCAGGACTGCCAATACAGCGTAAACATGGCTCAAGAAATTGACCTGCATGGAGCGTCCCATGAGATCCGAAGTTAAGTCAAAAATAGTAGAGTGGTAATAGATCCCCGCATTGGATACCAGGATATCCACTCTACCCCATTGTTCCAGTGTTCTCTCAACCAACTTCTCCACTTGATCTTGGAAAGTGAC
>DASQQR010000575.1:0-9118 GCA_035643335.1 Anaerolineales bacterium | reverse complement strand
AAACGAGAGCCTGCGCCATCCCTCTTTCCCGGTTGACCAGGTTGAACGATTGCGGGCTCAAATCCTCACCGGCCTGTCTATCCAGGCTCAGGATACGAGGGAGATGTCTTCGCTCGCATTCGACAAGATCACCTATGCGGGCCATCCGTACAGCCGCCCGGAGGAGGGCTATCCGGATACGGTTAAGGAGATCAGCCGCGATGATCTGCAAGGGTTTCACGAAGGCTTTTATGGCCCGCACGGTATGGTGATCGCCGTGGTTGGCGCTGTGGATCCCGGTCAGGCGATGGATAAGGTGGCTCAAATTCTCGGTGGTTGGGAAAATCCCAAGCAGCCAGAGCTTCCCGCTTTACCTGCGGCAAAAGCGTTGGAAGCGCTGGTTACAGAGCGAGTGGCTATTCCCGGCAAATCCCAGGCAGATATCGTGATCGGCGCGGCTGGACCACCACGCCGTTCAGCAGATTATCTGGCGGCCGCCTTGGGCAACAGCGTGCTGGGCGAGTTTGGCATGATGGGACGGATTGGTGAGGTTGTGCGTGAGAAAAGCGGTCTGGCTTATTATGCCTACAGTAACCTGGCCGGCGGCCTCGGGCCTGGGCCCTGGTATGTGTCCGCGGGGGTTGATCCGGCTAACGTGGAACAGGCCGGCTACCTGATTCGCCAGGAAATCCGCCGTTTTGTGGAACAGCCTGTATCCCAAGAGGAGTTGTCAGATAGCCAGGCGAACTTTGTTGGTCGCTTGCCTCTATCGCTGGAATCGAATGGTGGGGTCGCGGCTGCACTGCTCAACCTGGAACGCTACGATCTGGGTTTGGATTATTATTATCGTTACGCAGACTTGATCAACGCGGTCACGCCTGAAGAAGTCCTCGAAACCGCACGTCGTTATCTGGATCCGCAACGCCTGGCTGTTGCCATCGCCGGACCCTGAAGAAAACAGGCTCTCTCGTTTCTAACGGGAAAAAGGCCGGGTTTGGTGGGGTGTGGGCGTGCGAAGCACGCCCACACCCCACCAAACCCTGGTCTCGTCCCGCTGAAAGCGGAAGAGCCCGAAAATATTATCTATGACCCTATGACGAACTTAGCCACCGGGGTGGATCTGGTCGAAATCGATCGCATCCGCAGCGTCATTGAACAACACGGCGCTCGTTTTCTCCAGCGCGTTTTTACTCCCCAAGAGTTAGCCGAGGTTGGCGATAATCATGCTTCTCTAGCGGCGCGTTTTGCTGCGAAAGAAGCCGTCGCAAAAGCTTTGGGAACTGGTATCGGCCTGGTTGCCTGGAAGGAAATCGAGATCTTGCGCGGCCCAAATCGCCAGCCAATCGTGCATTTGCAAGGGGCGGCTCAGAACCTGGCGCAGGAATTGGGACTGCGTCACTGGTCCATCAGCCTCAGCCATAGCCACGCCGATGCGCTTGCCTTTGTGGTCGCAATGGGGGATAATTAGATCTGCCTGGGGATGCCCCGCAAATTTATCCTCTTGAGTGGAATTCGCCCGCATTCATCAAAGGAGATCCTTGTGTTCACCATCCTTCGCCGCATCCTCCTTGGATTGCTCGCCCTTGTCTTGATCATAGTTTTGGCGCTTGTAATCCTGATTCCTTTGAATCTGCGCCGCTCCTTTCCGCAGACCGCAGGGGAGATCCACCTTAGCGGCCTGGACGGGCCAGTCGATATCTACCGCGACCGTTTTGGGGTTCCGAATATTTACGCTAAGACCAAGCACGACTTGTTTTTCGCCCAGGGGTATGTGCACGCCCAGGATCGCTTTTGGCAGATGGACTTGTGGCGCCACCAGGGCGCCGGCCGGCTTTCGGAGCTGGTGGGGGATTCGACCCTGGAGACGGACGTGTTTCTGCGCACGCTGGGCTGGGAGCGGGTGTCTCGGGAGGAGTTGCAGAATTTAGACAGCGAGTCTCTGGCCATGTTGCAGGCCTATTCGGAGGGGGTCAACGCCTATTTGTCCGACCACCAAGGCGCGGCCCTCAGCATGGAGTACTTTTTCCTACCGGTCCTCAATCGCGGCTATCAAATTCAGCCTTGGGAGCCGCTCAATACAGTGACCTGGGCGAAAGCCATGGCCTGGGACCTAAGTGGCAACATGGACACCGAAATCGATCGAGCCGAGTTGTTGAAGACCCTTTCGCCGCAGCAGGTCGCCCAGCTTTTCCCGCCTTACCCGTCTGACCACCCCGTAATTGTGCCGGATGCCGCCCTTGCAACCAGCTATTCCGATCACCGGGAAAGCGACACGACCTTATGGACTACTCTTTCCCCGGCCCTCCAGCAAGTGCAAGGTCAAATGCTTGAATTGGACTCACTGTTTGGCGGGAGCTTCAAGGGAATCGGATCCAATAGCTGGGTAATATCCGGAGGGCGGACTGCGACCGGCAAGCCTCTCCTGGCCAATGACCCCCACCTGGGTGCCCAAATGCCCTCGATCTGGTATGAGGTCGGACTTCATTGCGCCCCCCAGAGTGCGGAGTGTCCTTATGAAGTCAGCGGTTTCTCTTTCGCTGGCGTGCCCGGCGTGATTATCGGGCATAATGACCGCATTGCCTGGGGCTTTACTAACGTCGGTCCGGACGTGATGGATCTCTACATCGAAAAAATCAACCCCGCGAACCCCGACCAATATGAGTTCGAGGGCAAATGGGTGGATATGCAGCTCATTCAGGACTCCATCCAGGTCGCTGGAGGCCAGCCGAAAGAACTAACCGTCCGCCTGACTCGCCATGGACCGCTGATCACCGAAGCCTATGGCCTGCAGGACTTTGCCGAGAAAGCCGGGGTTGACCTGCCTGAGCATACTGCCATCGCACTGCGCTGGACCGCCCTGGAACCCTCCAACGTATTTCGTGCGATTTGGGGCTTCAATCTCGCTCAGAACTGGGACGAATTCCGTGATGCGGCCAGGGATTTCGCGGTACCTTCCCAAAATCTGGTTTACGCGGACGTAGATGGGAATATCGGCTACCAGATGCCGGGCAATATTCCCATCCGCAATAAAGATCATTCCGGTGAGCTACCTGTTCCGGGCTGGACCGGGGAAAACGAATGGCAGGGTTACATACCCTTTGAAGAGCTGCCGTTTTCGTTCAATCCATCGCAGGGATATATCGTCACGGCTAATAACGCCGTCGTAGGGCCGGATTATCCTTATGCAATTTCCCTGGATTGGGATCGCGGCTTTCGGGCGCAGCGCATTATCGATATGATCGAGAGCGCCAGCAATAAAATCACGGTCGAGGACATCCAACGCATGCAGGGTGACGACCGGGCCCTGATCGCTGAGTCAATTGTACCGGTCCTGATGCAAATCTCCTTGGAGGACTCCCACCTGTCGCAGGCGCGGGATTTGCTCCTGGATTGGGATTACCAGTTCAGGATGGATTCCGCCCCGGCTGCCCTGTTCGGATCCTTTTGGAGGCATTTACTCGAGATTACATTTACAGATGACTTGCCGGAGTTTTATAAGCCTTCCGGAAGTGATACCTGGATGGAAATCATGCGGCAACTGGTTGCGGAGCCTGAAAGCGCCTGGTGGGATGATCAGCGCACGGCGCAAACCGAGACCCGGGATGATATCTTTCGCCAGGCGCTGGGGGCGGCAGTTAATGAACTGGACGGATCTTTGGGGAACGATCCAGGTAAGTGGCAATGGGGCGACCTGCACACGCTTACGCTCCAAAATCAGGTCATGACCAATTTCCCCCTGGTCCAAAAACTCTTCGACCGGGGCCCTTTCCGCACCTCTGGCGGCAGCGACATCGTCAATGCCACGGGTTGGAATTCAAGCCAGTCTTACGAGGTGCAAAGCCTCCCGTCGATGCGCATGATCGTGGATCTGGGAGGTTTGAACAACTCGCTCAGCATGCACACCACTGGCCAGTCGGGGCACGCTTATCATCCCCACTATATTGATATGGCTGATCCCTGGCGAACGATCCAGTATCATCCCATGCTGTGGGAACAGAACCAGGTGCAGACGGCTGCCGAGGGCCATTTGATCCTGTCGCCATAACATCTCTGAAGCCTTGCGAAGGTATCTTCTCAATAATTGGGGGGTGGGGATTTGTTGGAGTGGGCGGAGCCCACTCCAACAAACCCCCACCCCTTCCTATTGAGAAGTTACCTGCGAAGGTTGTGTACTGTTGTCTGTTTAGGCTTCAAGTTTCGCAGACGAGCGCGCCCGGCTCTTCAAGAACTCGAACACGCCGGGAAGCACCGAAATGAGGATGATCGCCATAACCACAAAAGTAAAGTTTTCCTGCACAAAAGGTAAGTTACCAAAGAAGTAGCCGCCGAAGGTAAACAGCGCCACCCAACTTAATCCCCCCACGATATTGTAGGCAATAAAATGCCCGTAAGACATCTTTCCAACGCCGGCTACGAAAGGCGCAAACGTGCGGATGATGGGGATAAAGCGTGCCAGGATGATGGTTTTACCACCATGTCTTTCGTAAAATTCGTGGGTCCGGTCCAGGTATTCCTTCTTGAGAAAGCGGACGTTCCCGGTAAAAGCGCGCGGCCCGATGAAATGACCGATCCAGTAGTTGGCGGTATCGCCCAGGATGGCGGCGAGGCTAAGCAGGACATACAGAAGGCCAACGTTTAGAGAGCCAAGCCCGGCGAAGGTTCCAGCGGCAAACAGGAGCGAGTCTCCAGGCAGAAAAGGTGTCACCACGAAACCCGTCTCAAGGAAGATAATGGCAAACAACAACAAATAAGTCCAGGTCCCATATGTCTGGATCACCAGGTTGAGGTGTTCGTCCAGGTGGATGAACAAGTCGATAAATCGAGTGATTAATTCCATACCGTCTCCTAAAGAAAATCGCGCCTCGCCTCGGGATATCCTAAATCCGGGGATCGTGCGTCGCTCAGATTAGAGGCGCGGGCGGGATTATAGCACACTTCAGTTTTCTAAGTGCGTTAATTGCCGATCGCGTCTGAGGATCGCATTCGCGCCTATCAGAATTGCGAATCCGGTTAGCGCTAAGATAACCAGCGCGAATGGTGCAACGGTGGCGAGATTGTTCACGAAGGGGATCTTGAATTCAGTCCCGAATAGCTGGGATCCACTCGCAAGCAAAGTAAGGCCGTTCCACAGGCCGTGCAAAAGCACAGCGATGCCGTAGGCCGCGCCCAAGCGCAAATAGTCTCCTTTACGCCAGGCTGAGGCCAACCCCCATCCGGTCAGACCAGCTGTCAGGATGTGGATCACTGCTGTTCCGATGCGCGCCGTAGCAACAAGAGTCCAGGACCCGGCGCCACTGGCATTCGCCAGGCTTTCAAAAAGAGCGTAGCCTGCTCCACTGAGCATTCCGGCGACAAACCCGGCACTGGGGGTCAAATCTCGCCCGGCCAAAAGCCAGACACCGACCGGCTTCAACGCTTCCTCAATTAATGGGACAATGACGGCGATGAACAGGAATGCCGAAAGGATAATCCCCGGTTGCATCAGAAAGGGGCTCAGGATGCGCTGGTAGATCTCGGGATTGGGTGGCGCCTGCACCAATCGCTCTACGAGAGCGGATAGCTCCCCGCCCAATTCGGGGTGCTGCACCACATAGGCTAATCCCAAAATCAGAAATCCAAGAAAAGCCCCAATCTCAGCCAGCATAATGAGCAGGGGGCCCAGCGCCAATCCGCTGCCGAACACGCCCCAGGCTTGTTGCAGCGAACCAGCCGGGAGACCGCGTCTTCCCAGGTACACCAGCCACAGGATGGGCAGGCCGATAGCGATCACGTGCAGCGGGGGCAATAGAAGCCAATCCCACTGGCTGTTCCGGCTCACCAGATATCCTGCGAAGAGCACCGCCGGGAGCGCAAAGATCAGGATCGTTGGCCGTACGCTGAAGACGGATCGGTTTTGCAGATTTGCTCTCTTTATCAGATGCAGAAAGGAGTAACCTGCCGATGGCACCAACAGGATACCGCTCAAGCCCAGTCCGGCTGCCAGGAGAAACAACGAGGTCGCCGTCTCGGCCGTCGCACCCTGATCGAACCGCCAGACTATCCCTACGGTGGCAATTGAGAGGGCTGTGCCCAAGAGGATAGTGGCACCAATTACGCTGAGAGCAAATTGCCAGGCCGATGGCCAGTGAATCTCCGGGCTATTTTTCTTCAATATCCACACTCAGGATCTTATCGCCGGGAGGTTGGTTGGGATTTTGTTGCGGATCACGCGGGGTCAGTTTCTCCACTACGTCCAGCCCGCTAATTACCTGGCCGAAGACGGTATAGTCGCCATCAAGTTGCGTCATTGGAGCCAGGGTGATGAAGAATTGGCTTCCGTTGGAGCCCGGACCCGCGTTTGCCATACCCAACACGCCGGGTTGGTCAAATTTCAAATCCGGCGAGATTTCGTTGTCGAAAGCGTATCCGGGTCCCCCATATCCGGTGCCGGTGGGATCTCCAGCCTGTGCCAGAAGCCCGGGAATTACCCGGTGAAAAGTAACTCCATCGAACCAATCCTCCCGAGCGAGGAAAACGAAGCTGTTCACTGCCATGGGCGCGATATCCGGATAAAGCTCCAGGACGATATCCCCTTTCTCGGTTTTGATGGTAGCCACGTATTGTTTGAGCGGGTCGATGACCACCGGCGGACACCCGGTATACTGCTTGTCTTCCAGCTGGGTTAACTTGACAATGGCGATCATGCTCGATAGATCTTTAGGTCCACCATAATATCTTCCGTTGATCAAGACAAAAGGTGTGCCGGGCAGACCAATTTCCTGGCCGCGATCCCAGGCTTTTTGTGCCAGCGATTTATTGGCCTGGCTGACCAAATCCGTATTGAACTGTTCCTTATCAAGTCCGAGCCCTTTCGCTTGATCTACGACCCAGGTCTGAAATTTATCAACCGACATTTCTGACCAGGTGTCCTGCTCAGCGAAAAGCAAGTCGTGCATCTCCCAGAATTTACCCTGCGCAGCAGCTGCCTCGGCGGCTTGAGTCGCGAGAGCAGCCTTGTCGTGAATGCTCATCAAAGGGAAATGGCGGTACACCAAGCGGACATCATCAGGGAATTCTTTTGTGAGTTGCGCCAACACGGGCGCAAGTGCTCCGCAGCCCGGTCACTGGAAGTCGCTATATTCAATGATCGTTACCGAGGCTGTATCCGGTCCCTCCACCCAATCCGAAGTGCTCGCCGGCGGAAATAGGGATTGTTCCGTGGGGCCAGGTGTGGGCTGCCGGCTCACCGCCGTACATTGTGCTCGAGCAGATGGTGTGGCCACGGAACGAGCCTGTCCAGATGGCGTGGCGGTTGGGAGTGTCTGGACGGTTGCAGATGGGGTGGGTTGTGCGGTAGCTGCCGGAGGAGTATCCAGCACTTCCGTCACCGCCGCGCCCTGGCAAGCCGCCAATAGCCAGCTGAGCGGAATGATGAAGGCCAGGAATCTTCTAGGCATTAAACAGTCTTCTCCAAATTTTGATCTATTTATGGTATCTTCTCAACAATTGGGGGGGTGGGGGTTTGTTGGAGCGGGCGGAGCCCGCTCCAACAAACCCCCACCCCTGCCTATTGAGAAGTTACTATTTATGTAACCCTCCAATTTTACCAGCCAAAGTAGGTGCTGGCGGATCCTATCAATAATGCGGGTCATGGATGCCAGCGCAACGACATCGGCCCCTATCGGTGACTCTCTTCCACAGCCTGTTCAAGTTGCTTAAATGAGGTTATCCACGAGATCCGGTTGAGAAAGGAAGCCAGCGAAGGACTTTTGGCTCGGAACGCTCGCACAGCCGCGCCCACGGGATCTTCTCCAGCGGCTCCTCCGGGCTGGTCCGCGTAAGCGCCGTAAAAAGCAAAATAAGCCTGATTCAGCTTGCGGATGATGTAGCCGTGTTCTCGAAAGAATATACGCCGTTGTTGCATATATTCTTCAGCTGCATCGATTTTATTATCGGCCAGCAGCTTATCAACCGTGACCCTCGTCTCGCGCATCTCAGCGCGAAAATCGAATGGCGGTGGCAGGGCGGGCCCTTCAGTTTCGGGCGGTGTCTGTGGCGGCGGAGGTGGCACCTTGTCAGGATAGTAGTGCTCCAGGACTGCCAGGCCGATTTCTTTTCCGGCGATAGCAGCCACCGTTTCGTTTATCGTGCGTAGCTCCGGGTTAGATAGGTAATTTAGTCCTAATGGGCGCAGAGTAAGGAAATTATGTACCCACTCATGGGAGATGACCTCGGTCAGAAAGTCCAGATCGCTGGTTTGCATGACCATGGTTGGATAAATGCCAATCCCTCCTATGTCCACCACGAGGGAGGAAACGTTTAAGTTGCTATCTACCTGCTGTTCCAACTTAACGCGTTCGTCCACCCTCAAATCTGACTTCAAAGAAATATTCTCGTCCTGGCGGATGACCTCGCGCGGGGAGACGATCAGGGCGGTGGGTAATGGAGTGCTGCGATAAAGAATTGGGGGCACGGGTTGGCCCCCTAGTGTCAGGCCTAATTTCGCCACCGTATCGCTGATTTGACTCTGCAAGACTGATTCGGCCAACGGTCCCAAATTATTTCGCCGGTCATCCAGTTCGTCCAAGCGTCTCACAACCGGTGCTGCAATCGCCTCTGGGTTGTGAATATCTGGATTGGCATAAATATCATTAAGTTGGGCTTGCGTATGTTGGATTTGGTCTATCAGGTCCAGGTAATCTAATACGGCCTGGCGTCGGGATCTATCGGAGAGGTAATCAGCGGGCGCCAGGGCAAACTGCCCGAATTTAATGCCCAGCGCATTGAACGTCCAGGAGACGTAATCAAATTCCAGATCGCGGGTGAAAGCGCGCACCCGCGCCGTTTCGTCGTTGGCAGGTGGGGTGCTGCTCCCCAGCAGCAGTATGCCAATAATTAATACCGCGCTAAACCGGAAGAAGCGGATTATGGACACGCTGGCGATGATACTGCACACCGGGTAAGAATGTCAAACCTGCTTTCGAATTCCTGGCAGATTGCTAATAGGATCGGGACAGGGTGATCTCGTGCTATAATCGCCAAACGATGAACTTCCTGATTACTGGTGCCGCAGGCTTTTTAGGTTCAGCGCTCGCTAATCGCCTGGCTCGTGAGGGGCATCAAGTGCGCGGCATAGACGATCTGTCTACCGGGGATCCCC
>DASQQR010000574.1:0-21563 GCA_035643335.1 Anaerolineales bacterium | reverse complement strand
GCTCTGGCGAGGGCTGGGGCGCATAACCTCCATACCAAAGCGAGCGAAATCGTAGCGACTGGCCGCCGTGCAGATCATCTCAATAGCGCAACAGGCCAGGCCGAACATCATGGGCCAAAGCGAAGAGCGCCGTCCCCAGTTATAGATCTTGTCCAGGGTGGTGATGGCAACCTGTCCCTGCAACTCCGGGGGGACATCGTAACCAGGGGAATTGACGTCATCCGTCATAGGGGGTTTACCTCCTCAAACCATTCTTGATAAATGGACGCCAGGATAGAATCGTTGGCCAGCTCCGGATCATCCTGAAAACCGGGCAATGCCAGTGTCCAGCGATAGATCATTGTTAAGGATACTTTTTCCAAATCCTGATGGGGAAATTTTTTGATCAGGGCGCGTGCGATCGCGAAGGAGTCGTCCCAGGTAAGATAATCGTCCATGGTTTCCATCATTGGTACTCCAATTGGTTTATTATACCGCGAGGAATCGGCCTGTCAATACGGAATAACGCAAAAATTCGTTTGCGTTATTCCGTATTAAGATATAATGATGGCATGAAGAACACCCGCCAGCGCATCCTGGACTACCTCGGCGCGCACAAAACGGTGACGGCCGCGGAGCTGAGCCATGCCCTGCATGTCACGGCGGCCAACGTGCGCTACCATCTGGCGATCCTCTTAGAACGGGAACAAATCGAGTCTGCGGGAGAGCGCGACCCCAAAGGGCGGGGCCGGCCAGCCCAAACGTATCGTTTGTCCCAGAAAGCCAGGGGAGAGAACCTGGATACGTTGTCCAAAGCGCTGTTAAATGAAGGCCTAGGCTCAATGGAGCCTCGGGAACAGGAGGATTTTCTAAAACGCCTCGCTCAACGTTTAAAAGGGGAAATGAAAGTAGAAGGAAGTCTAACCCAACGTTTATACCAGGCTGTCCGCCGGCTGAATGAAATGCATTACCAGTCGCGGTGGGAAGCGCATGCCGAGGCACCCCATCTGATTTTCGAACACTGCCCCTATCGCAGCATCCTCGCCGAGCACCCGGAATTGTGCCGCGTGGACGCCAGCTTGATCGAAGTGATGTTGGATAGGCCCTCAGAGCAGAAAGCCAAACTGGCTCAGGATGATAACGGGGGGACCTATTGTATGTTTGTGGTTGGCAGGGTGGTCAGGTAGTCCAGTAGCCAGGTAGTCAAATAGTCAGGTAGTCAAATAGTCAGGTAATAGCCAATGTTTTGGCCTGTAGCCGATGGCTGCACAGTCGAACTGGGGCCCTCGGTTTTGCGCGCTAATCTATATCCTCCCGCGAATCCAAAGAGGATTTTCTATATACATGAAATATGACAGTTAGCACTACCCAGAGGTGACAAATGCAACGATAATTAATGTGATCATTTTCACTAGAGTTTATCCAACTACTCGTAAAAGGAGGCAATTGAATGCCCGTTAGGGGATGGATTGAAGTCAGTGAGAAGTATTGCAAAGGGTGCGAATTATGTGTCAGCGCCTGTCCGCAGAAGGTGATGAGCCTGGACATGGAACACCTGACACCCAAAGGATATCACCCAGCTCGATTAAGCGCAGATGGTTGTACAGGTTGTGCCATCTGCGCTATTGTTTGTCCTGAGGCAGCTATTGCCGTGTATCGTGAGATCCCTGCCCGGAGAGCCCGCGCGGTGGCGGCCTAAAGCGAGTTGGAGGCGATCATGACTCGCAAATTATTAAAAGGAAATGAAGCTATCGCTGAAGCCGCCATCCGGGCTGGGGTGGAAGGGTATTTTGGATATCCGATCACCCCACAGACGGAAGCGCTGGAATACTTTTCCAGGCGCATGCCGGAGTTAGGTCGCGCGTTTCTGCAAGCGGAGAGCGAAGTTGCAGCGATCAACATGCTCTACGGCGCAGCCTGCACCGGTGCCCGCGTGATGACCTCCTCCTCCAGCCCGGGAGTCAGCCTGATGATGGAGGGGATTTCGTATATCGCGGGAACAGAGGTCCCAATCGTACTGGTGGATGTGATGCGAGGTGGTCCGGGGCTCGGCAACATCGCCCCTTCACAAGGAGACTACAACCAAATCGTACATGGAGGCGGTCACGGCGATTATTTTCCGATTGTATTGGCTCCGGCCAGCGTTCAGGAGGCGATTGATTTAACGGTATTAGCCTTTGACCTGGCTGAGAAATATCGCTCGATTGTCTTCGTGCTGGTGGATGGCAACATCGGCCAGATGATGGAACCTGCCGAGCTGCCGCCTATGCAACCGGTGAAGCGCTCCAATCCGGATTGGGCTGTCACCGGAGCGCAAGGGCGGGAACGGCGCATTTTGAGCTCGATCTACCTCAACCCCGAAGACGAAGAGGTGGTAAACCTGCGCTTGCTCAAGCGCTGGCAACCGATTGAAGCCAACGAAATCCGTTACAAAGAATACGATCTCGAGGATGCCGACATCGTCGTCACCGGGTTTGGAACGGCCGGCAGGGTCTCCCTATCGGCTGTACGCCAGGCGCGCGCCGAAGGGATCCGCGTGGGCCTGTTCCGCCCTGTCACACTCAACCCCTTCCCGTACGCCAGGATCAAGGAACTGGCTGAGCGCGTCCAGTCCATGCTGGTGGTTGAAATGAACACCGGGCAAATGCTGGACGACGTGATGCGGGCGGTGGCTGGAAAGGTGCCGGTGGAATTCTATGGCCGGTTGGGCGGCACGGTGCCTTTCCCCGACGAAGTATTGGACGAGGTCCACCGCCTGGCTGAAAGACCTGAGCCCCCCAACGGAAACCCGCGGGCCAGCTGGATGGAACGGCTGGCAGCCGCAGAGAAGTGAGCGAGAGGGAGATCATGGCAACCAACTTTCCTGCTGAACTGGTATACCAGCGACCGGAATCCTTTACGGAAGCCCTAACCCATTATTGCCCCGGATGCACGCACGGGGTCGCTCACCGCCTAGTGGCCGAGGTGCTGGACGAGATGGGACTGCGCGAGAAGACAATCGGCGTGGCGCCCGTAGGCTGTGCGGTGTTCGCCTATAACTACTTCGACTGCGATTTCGTTGAAGCCGCCCACGGCCGGGCGCCGGCCATGGCGACCGGGATCAAGCGTATGCTGCCCGACCGGGTAGTCTTCACCTATCAGGGCGATGGCGACCTGGCGTCCATCGGGATGGCCGAGATCGTGCACGCCGCGGCCCGAGGCGAGAACATCAGCGTCATTTTCATCAACAACGCCAATTACGGCATGACAGGCGGCCAGATGGCGCCGACCACCCTGCCAGGCCAGAAGACGACTTCTTCGCCTTACGGGCGAGATGTGGAACAAATGGGCTTCCCCATCCGCACGGCGGAAATGCTGGCCACGCTGGACGGCGCGGGCTACGTGGTCCGGCGCAGCCTGCATGATCCCAAAAACATCCGCCAGGCGAAGAAAGCTATCCACCTGGCATTCGAGGCCCAGGTGCGGGGGTTGGGCTTTTCCATGGTAGAACTGCTGTCCACCTGTCCCACGAATTGGGGCCTGACCCCGGTGGAGGCTTTGCACTGGGTGGAAGAGCGCATGATCCCGTTCTTCCCGCTCGGGGATTACAAAATAGCCCCGGCACTTGAGGAACTGCGGATCCGCTGATTGGGGAAAACGCCCCTTCGACATTGTAGCGGGCGCGCCAGGCGGAGCAAAAAGCTCTCGAGAGATCCCGGCAGTCCGCTCAGTGCGATTGCTGTGTACGCCCGATGGCAAGTTCGTTAGTTTCGGGTACAAAACTGTAGGCGAGGCATTCCGATGCCCGGCATCCCCATGCCCTTCCCCGCCGCATGGGGATGCGGCGGCTACAAGGTTTTGCACCAAGTAATAGTTAGGAAATCTTTGGAGCAAACGATGCAAACTGAGATTGTAATAGCCGGCTTTGGGGGCCAGGGGATTCTATTTGCCGGGCAGGTGCTGGCATACGCGGCGATGGATGCTGGCAACGTGGTGACCTGGATTCCCTCCTATGGTCCGGAGATGCGCGGTGGGACAGCCAACTGCACGGTGATCGTCGCCGACGAAGAGATCGGCTCACCCCTGGTACGCAACCCGAAGGGGGTCATCGCCCTAAATCTGCCCTCCTTTGATAAATATGAGCCGTTGGTGGTGGCCGGGGGGACATTGATCGTCAACGGCTCCCTGGTCAACCGGGATGTGGTGCGCCGGGACATTAGGAGCGCCATCATCCCGGCCAACGAACTGGCGGAATCCTTGGGAGACAAGCGCCTGGCAACCATTATCCTGGTAGGGGCATTGCTGGTTCACCTTCCGGTGCTGCCGCACGAGGCCATCGAGCAGGCTCTGACGGATCACCTGCCGGAACGGCACCGGAAACTGCTGCCCTTGAATTTTGAGGCCCTGCGGACCGGGGCGGATTTTGTGCGCAAGGAATTGGCAGCTAAGGCGGTTTAAATCAGGACAAAATTCCGAATTAACCTCTGAACGGGCGAAATAAAGTATGCTTTCGGATTGGTAGCAATCCGGTTAGTATTACAGGGAGGGTCCAAAAAGGAGCGGGCCAAAGGCCCGTCATCTTGTTGCATGCAGCTGAGTTTTATTTTATACTATTGGAAGCAGCGCAATCGTCAAGATCCTGCCGAGGACGGAGACGGAGGAGATTGAAGATTTGGGCTGATCGTATACGTGATGACATTACTTTCAAATATAACCAACGAGGAGCAGGTAAATGACTCAAGAAAAAATAAGTAAATCCGAAGAAGAATGGCGAGAAGAACTGACTCCAGACCAATATCGCGTCCTGCGTCAAAAAGGGACCGAAAGACCGTTTACCGGTAAGTACTACGATGCCAAAGATTCGGGCGTCTACCGCTGCGCGGCCTGCGGCAATGAACTATTCAGCTCCGAGACCAAGTACGAATCAGGAACTGGATGGCCGAGCTTCTGGGCACCGATTGACCCGGACAAGGTGGAGGCCCACAGCGACCTGAGCTTTGGCATGCGCCGCACCGAGGCGGTTTGCAGCCAGTGCGGATCGCATCTAGGGCACGTATTCGACGATGGTCCCGATCCAACCGGCAAGCGCTACTGCATCAACTCGGTGGCATTGGAACTGGAAAAAGATCGGGAAGGAGTTCAGGAAAAGATTGAGGGATAAGCCTGGCGCCAACCATCCAAAAGAATCGTTTTTTCGAGTGCTACACAGCCTTAAGTGTGTAGCACTTTTCGATTAAAGAATAGCTGAGAAATTTAGATTTCCATAAGGAACGCTCTGGTCTATAATGGAGTAAGATAAAGATTGACCTCTCAACGGGAGAAGAACGCGATGGATGAAAACGAAAACTTCTATCATTGGCGGCCGCATCCTTGGCACGGGCTCGAGACCGGCCCTAACCCGCCGCACATCGTCTATGCCTATATCGAGATCACACCATTTGACTCGATCAAATACGAAGTCGACAAAGTCACCGGATACCTGCGGGTGGATCGGCCGCAGCGCACCTCCTCCCTGCCGCCAACCCTCTACGGGCTCATTCCGCGCACCTATTGCGGTCCCAATGTCGCCGATCTCTCCGAATTCACCGACCAAGCCGATGGCGACCCATTGGACATCTGCGTAGTCAGCGAACGGCCGATCGATCACTCGGAGATCATCCTGAATGCCAGGGTAGTGGGCGGCTTCCACATGATCGACGGTGGAGAAGCAGACGACAAGATCATCGCCATACTGGAAAATGACAATTACTGGGGAGAGGTAACGGATGTCGCTGAATTGCCGGGTGCCCTGGTAGAACGCCTGCGCCATTATTTCAGCACGTATAAGCTTTTTCCGGGCAGTAGGGCCAACATTTCGATAAAACGATTATATGATAGCCAATTTGCCAAGCGAATTGTCGAGGCAGCTATCCAGGATTACAAGGACAAGTTCGGGGAATTGTCTGAGTAAGTAAGGCAGTGCGTGATTCGCGCGCAGCCAGATATACCAGGAGGGCAAGAAAATGGATATTCCAGAAAAAATGTATGCCATGGTTCTGGAAGAACAGCGAAAACCACTGCAATACCAGAGCGTTCCAGTACCTGAACCCAGTTCAGAACAGGTTCTGATCCGGGTTCACACCTGCGGCGTGTGCCACACGGATTTACACATCCTTGATGCGGAGCTGACCGAGCCCAAACTGCCGCTCATCCTCGGACACGAGATCGTCGGCACCGTCGCGAAGACGGGCGAAAGCGTCAAGAAGTTTAAGGTTGGAGATAGGATCGGCGTCCCGTGGTTGGGCTATACGGACGGAACCTGCCGCTACTGCCGGCGCGGACAGGAGAATTTGTGCGAGAATCCCCTGTTCACCGGCTACACGATTGACGGCGGCTACGCCCAATTCACCGTCGCGGACCAGCGATACTGCTTTCCAATACCGGATCTCTATGGGGACGCCGAGGCCTCGCCCCTTTTGTGCGCCGGATTGATCGGCTATCGTTCATACCGGATGGCAGGGGAATACAAAGAGAGACTGGGGATTTACGGCTTTGGCGCTGCGGCGCACATCGTCGCCCAGATGGCCCAACACCAGGGGAACAAGGTTTATGCCTTCACGCGGCCCGGAGACGGCGAGGCCCAAGCGTTCGCCCGGCGGCTGGGGGCGGTGTGGGCAGGTGACTCGACCCAACAGCCGCCGGAGCAGTTGGATGCAGCCATCATCTTCGCGCCGGTGGGTCCGCTCATCGTAGAAGCGCTTAAAGCGACCTCCAAAGGGGGGACCATCGTGAGCGGTGGCATCCACATGAGCGATATCCCTGCCTTTCCATACCACCTGCTTTGGGAGGAGCGCGTTATCCGCTCTGTGGCCAACCTGACCCGCAAGGATGGTGCGGAGTTTCTCTCCATTGCACCCGAAGTGCCCATGAAGACAGAGGTCCAGGTGATGCCTCTCAACGAGGCAAATCAGGCTCTGGATCGGTTGAGAGCCGGAGAAATCCAGGGAGCCGCGGTCTTGAAGATGCCCGAAGGGTTCCCGCAGTAGGGGCTGGCCGGCTCAGCCGATGGGGCAACAGTTGAACAGTTGCCCCATCGGGCTAACGGGGTTAACGCGCTAACACTATTTGGCAGAGGAACATTTCATGAAAACCATCGTCGTCGCTTCGAACAATCCGGTTAAATCTCAAGCCACGCTGCGCGCCTTCCAAAGGATGTTTCCAGAGGGAGAATTCAGCCTCAATGCAATCTCCGTCCCTTCGGGCGTGAAGCACCAACCCTTTTCCGACCAGGAAACGCTGCAGGGTGCCTCTACCCGAGCTCAAAACGCGAGAAGATTCGCGGATCAGGCAGATTATTGGGTTGGTATTGAGGGGGGCGTCCTTGATCAAGACGGTGAGATGTCCGCCTTCGCCTGGGTGGTGGTGCTTTCGCAAAACCGGGCCGGGAAGAGCCGCACAGGGATGTTTTACCTGCCGGAGGAGGTGGCCCGCCTGGTGCGCGAAGGGAAGGAGTTAGGGATTGCCGATGATATCGTATTTGGAAGATCCGACTCGAAGCAAGAAAACGGTGCCATCGGCCTGCTAACCGGCGATGTGATCGATCGCGTCGGGCTCTACGAACACGCTATCGTTTTGGCGCTGGTCCCATTCAAGAACGCTGATCTGTACCCAAAAATTAGCCACCGGGACGACGTAAACAATTGAATCCGGACGCAAAAATTTGGTACAATAAGAATGTGGAAACCCTTTCATTCAGGTCTTCCCTAAAAGGAGAAGGCGCCTATGGTTTGTCTGGGATGAGCATTACAAAACCCGAGCGGTCAGGGGCGTACCCGTCTCCCAAGATTGCACCCACCATCGAAATTGGAGGTATTGGCCACGCCCCAGCCATCTAAGCTGGGCGAAGATTCAAAGCACCTAGCTCTATAATCAAAACACCCAAGCCCGGCTGGATGGTTTACTCAACCATGCAAGTCGGGTTTTTGCTACCGTTTGGATGTCTACTGTCGATAAAGGCGGCATAACCGCAGGCACCCCAGGAGAAGTGCAGACGTGCAAACCACTGTAAACATATTCGGACTTCTGATAACCTGGGCCGTTTGGATTTGGCTGGCGATCCGGAGGTTTGAACCTGTGACTAATCTGGTCATCGCAGTTGCTGGCGGCCTGGCTATCATTCCGGTTGTCTTCGCAGGTAGATGGATGCTGGAGCGACAACCGGACGTCCGCAGGGCCGAATTGGTGACCACTGGGGTGCATTACTTGATCGCCATCTTCCTGGGCTCTGCAATCATCACCGCGACCCGTTTTGCCTTGGAGTCGCCAACCTTGCCGCTACCTTTTCCGCCCTGGATTGGCCTGACTCTGATGACCTTGAGTGGTTTGGCCCTTATCCTGGCGATCATTAACCTGGTAAGCAGAGGCCGGGGAGCGCCGTTTGCGATTGCCATCACTCGTGTGATCGTCACGGACTCGATGTACGCCTGGACGCGCAACCCGATGATCTTGAGCGCGCTGGCCCTGCTGGTGGGACTGGGCATCTATATAGGATCAGGGTTATTCCTGGTGTGGTTGCTGGCGGTGGTGAGTCCAGCTATTCTGGTATTCTTGACGTTTTACGAAGAACGCGAATTGGAGATCCGGTTTGGGACAGATTACCTTGACTACAAATCCAAAACCCCCAGGTTGATCCCGAGGAAGCCCGAAAGCAAGGATTAAGTATGGTAAGGAGGTAGGTATGACTCGATATCAGGACACTGTCCGGTGCAATGGGTGTGGAAGAGAAATCACCTGGTCACCGGTTGTAGCCGGGACACTTCATTATTGCTGCCAGGATTGTATGCAGGGATACCGGTGCGAGTGCCCGGACCAACTGGAGCCAGAGGATGAGCGGCGCCCCTCTGGGGTGACTACTGTCGATTCCACCCCGGATTATTTCTCGTGAAAGCAAACCGGTTTAACCCTTCACCTGCCTGGTAAAATTGGGTCGCCGGGCCTGTGATCATACTTAAATTAGCTGAAGAGCACAATTGCTCTTGAAGGGAAGGAGAAACCTATGGCAGAGAGCGTTTACAAGGTCATCGAATTGGTGGGCACCAGCCCTGAATCCTGGGAGAAAGCTGCCTCTAACGCAGTTGAAACCGCTGCAAGAAGCTTGCGGGACTTGAGAGTCGCCGAAATCGTCGAGATGGATATGCAGCTCGAGGCGGGCAAAGTAATCGCTTACCGGGCGAAAGTCAAGATCTCTTTCAAATATGAGGGCGAGTAAGATACTCTACTCCAGGACACGAGCTCGCCTTAAGGCTGCTTGATCGTCAGACCGGGGAAGCAGACAACACAGCAGCCAAAAGGTTTCTCACCAACTTAAGGTTTTCACTATTGCAGATTCAACAGGGATCTGGAATGGTGTCGCGCCTTACCATCCTGGTTTTATACAAACGCTTACTACGAAGGGAGGATTCTCGAATCTGACATGGATACACCCGCATGCTAACCAACGAGACTCAACCAGGTGACGACCAAGGCTTTCTTCTGCCGCCGGCGGACACGCCCGAAATCCGGCGCGGCAGTTGGTGTTCGTTGCCTCAAGATGATCCGGTAGCTGCATACCTTGCCAAGGAGCACTTGGAAAAGATGCTCGAGCCACCAGCTTGGGAGGTGGCCCGGCTATCCAGTGCAGCCTATGTATACAGGGAGAGAAATAGCGGTTCTGCCGCGGTGGCGAAATTCTATGCTGTCAAGACCAGTAGAAGCGCAGATAAATATGCCCACCGAGAATTTCGGGTCACCCAGGAGGCACAGTCGATATGTCACAAAGGAGGCGAATTCCGAGCGGTGCGGCCCCTATCCGTATGGCGAGGAGTTCTTTTTGTGGAACATATCGATGGATTGACGTTGGAGGATGTCATCGCGGTGCGACGTAGCCGCCCCGGGACTCTTCTTCCAAGTATTGAGAGGATAGCCAGGTTTTTGGCCCATCTGCATGCCAACGGCATCCGAGCTGATGAGCCCGTGCACTTCGATTGGGAGATCAACGATACCCGGGATATCCTGGACGACCTTTCGAATCACGGAGTTATCGAGGATAATCCAGTTATCCAAAGCGGACTAAAAACGCTTATTGATCGTTGGGCGGACAGCACTGAAATGAGATCCTACACCTCTGTGCTAAACCATGGCGACGCCACTACCAGCAACTTCATCTTTCCCTGGCAAGGGGAGATGGTCACGATCGACTGGGAACGCGCCCGCCCGGGAGACCCGGCTGCAGATTTGGGCAGACTCATGGCCGAACTGAGTCACAGCCTCAAGCAGCACGGCGGCAGTATCGCCGAGGCAATGCCTTTCATCGAACACCTGCAAGCCTCATACCGCCAGGCACTCCCAGCAGGCCGGGATGTCGCGGCACTGCTGGCCAGATCCCGTTTTTACATGGCCGCTTCCACCCTGCGCATCGCGCGCAATGGTTGGGTTTCGCGCCTGGACCGTACCGCGCTGGTAGCCCAAGCCCTGGCATGGCTATCTGAGTAAGTCCTCCAACTCCAATACGAGAAGCTGCCGGCGAACTCGCAATTTGGCCAGCCGGAGCGGTGGTTCCCCCTGGCTCGATATTAGCACGTGCATGTTTTCTGGTAGAAAATCAAGCATGAATTCAACCCCCGTGTGTATTTCATCTTCGTCGATTGCCTCATAGCGATCCAGGATCAGGATACAATCCTCCTCCCCACTATTCACTGCGTTAATCAAATCGGTAACCGCATCTTCCAGATTGAATGCTTTGGCGTCCTCTTGCTGTGCGACCCAATCCCACTCGAACTTCAGGCCGGTATCCTGGAAAGCCTGTAGAATGTGCTTAGAGAATTTATAGGGGCAGTTATCCTCGGATCGTAACTCCAAGAAGACTATACGCAAACCTCTTTCCTTTGATGTTTCGCCGGCCCAACGACGCAATAGAGATGGTCTGCCCAAACCTGAAGCCCCAACCAAAAACGCCAGCCGGTGACCCCGGACAGCTCTCAAGCCTTTTTTGGGGCTGGAATTTCGGGCCATCGTGAAGTACGCGCACCTCCCCGCCGGATGCCTGACCAAGCGGGGAGGCTTTATCCGCGGAATCTCTATCCAACCAACATTCCTACAACATAGGGTACCAGGATGAGCAGAGCCATTAAGGGGTGACCACGCCGGGCGCTGTTGTGGCTGTCCCAATTGAAAAGGTAAACCGCCAGGCCGAGCGCTAACAAACCACTCGCGAGAAGGATGCCCACAGAAAAGAGTGGGTTCAGTTGAGTTGTCTGACCGTAAGCAAGACCTAAATAAGCCTGCATGGAGTGGGTGGTTGGCAGCAAGGCTGCAAATCTGCGCACGGACTCGGGCAGCAGATCAAAAGGCATCATTAAACCGCCCAAAAGCATCGATGGTAAGAAGATTAACTGCGACCATAGCACCGTCCCTCGAGACGCACTGGAGACCACCCCAATCAATGACCCAATGGCTCCGAATGTAAATATAGACAGCAACGTCAATAGGGCAAAATTGGCCCAGCTGGCTGGAGCCAGCCCGCCAAAGAGTGGCGCAGCGGTCAAGGCGATGATGATCACAGCGATCAGGGCATGAAAAACTGTGGTTAGGGTTGGGATCACCAAGATCGAAAAGGCAGGTACGCCATTCACTTTGAAACTGCGGAAAATGCCCGCCTCTCGGGATTCCACCAATGGACCTGGCAGACCTAATAAGGTGCTGGCCATAATCGCCACCAATCCCATTGCTGGGATAAGCACGTCCTTAAATCCAGGGTTGATCTGGGTCATCACCAATCCCATCATGGCGTAAAAGCCCAGGGGGAAAAGATAATTCATTAACATCGAGGTTGAATTACGCAACCCGGTTTTGAACTCAAAAGTAAAGTGATTCACAAAAGCCGACATTATTCACCTCCGTTGGTCGTGATTTCGAGGAAACGTTCTTCAAGCGAGGGGCGCTCCACCCGCAAGTCGATCAATTTGTCGCCCTGAAATTCGATGTAGTCCAGAATTGCCTGAACGGTAGGGCCGGGATTGGTGCTGAAATAATTCACATACGCCTCCTTGAGCAACCTCTGAGCAACGCCCGGGAAGCCCACGCCATTCTTCTCCAACACGGATGCCTCGGTGCGCACGGAAACTTTGGTCAACCCCGATCCGGTAGCGGTGATCTCCCTCGGCGTGCCCGAGGCCACGATTTCGCCCTGCAAAAGGATGGCGATGCGATCGGTCATTTTTTCGGCCTCGGCCATATCGTGGGTGGCCAGAATGATGCCAATACCGTCCTCTTTTAGCTCCTGCATCAACTCATGCAATTCGGTTCGCGAGCCCACGTCCAATCCAGCCGTTGGCTCATCCAGAAAGACCACCGGCGGTTTATGGGCAACCGCAAGCGCCAAAGCCAGGCGGCGCTGCTGCCCCATCGAGAGCTGCCCATATTGGCTGTGCATCTTCTGCTGCAGCCCAAGACGTTCTAACAATTCGTAGCGCGGTGGGATGCCGTGATAGGCACAAAAGAATTTCATCGCCTCGCCAACCTGCATATTTGCCGGCAGGCTCGAGGTCTGCAATTGCACGCCGATCAGGTCCCTCAATTTGCGCGGCTCGCGGCCAGGATCCACTCCGATGACCTGCAGGGCACCACCATCTGGCCGGCGAATCCCCTCCAGGCATTCCAGCGTCGAGGTTTTGCCGGCACCATTAGGCCCAAGCAACCCGAAAATCTCGCCAGACCTAACCTCGAAGCTGATCCCGGATACGGCGACGAAATCTCCATATATCTTTCTGAAGTTTTCTACGGAAATAATTGGTTTATCCATTGCATGCCTCCATCATTCCAGCGATCCTTGTCCTTTCATTTTTCCTTTATTGTCATTGTAAGTATACAGATCAGCGTGCGGTTTGTCTTCACTCGAGGGAGCGAACCCAAGGGTGAATTGCCTGGCTTTCCGCGCCTCACCCTTAAGGGTGAATAGGGAAAAAGGCTTCGAAATTGGCCTGCCATTCCGAAGCCTTTCAGAAATCGGGTGCGAAAGGGTTACGAAATCCCCAGACTCTGGGCCTTGGTGGCAGCTTCCGCCCGGTTGCGCACGTTCAATTTTTGGTAGATACTTTTAACGTGAGTCTTGACCGTATTCAGCGAGACGAACAATCGATCCGCGATCTCCTGGTTGGTCAATCCCTCCGCGATCAGACGCAGCACGTCCCGCTCTCGATCCGTGAGAAGGTCGGCAGGGGTTGCACTCGCCTTCTCCTCTCTCTTTGCCCCAACCGCGGTGGACGCAGGCTGCGCTACCGGTGGCTGACCGAGTTTCTCTCGGGTGCGTTCATGGGCATCCAGAAGCCGGCGGGCATATCCCGGGCAAATTTGCCGGTTAATGGCCTCCAGCAACAACGCTGCCATCGGTTTTCCCTCGTCCAGGAAGATGCGCACATAACCCTCGGGTTCGGCCCTCATAAGGGCGCGTTCCAGGTACGACAGCGCTCGATCAACATCCTTTTCCGCCGCCATCAGGAGAGCCCTGAGCACAAGTATTTCAATGACTCGCCCCCAACGTTCACCGGCTTCCGCAGATGCGAGAATTTTGGCAGTGAGACGATCCGCCGGCTCCAGCTTTCCCTGTCCCAGAAATACGCGCCCAAGGATAATCGCCTCGGCTTCCCGGACATAAGGGATCTCAGATTGAGTAGCCCAAGCCATGCCATTCACCCATCCGGAAGCTGCCTCCGGCTCTCCCCTGCGAACTGCTATCATGGCCCGATATGCCTCGACCATGGGCAACGCCCATTGAACTTGCAGCTGTTCAGAGAGTCTGACCAGCTCCTGGATCGCGACCGAGGCCCCCTCCAGGTCTCCTTGCGCCAGCTCCAGCCGGGCCCTACCCGTGTATCCACCGATTAGAATCTCCCATTGATTCCACTGGTGGCCATACTTGATGCCTTTTTCAAGGTAATAATCGGCCCGGTCCAAATCATTGCGCTCGCACAAGAGATTCCCCAGTCCAGTACAGGCCATCCCGGTCAGTGGTGAAGGACGCTTGAATTGTTCAACCGCTTGCAGGGCCTCCCGGTAGGTTTGCTCTGCCTGGATCAAGCTGCCCTGGACCATGTGCAGCTGCGCCAAATGGCTCATTGCCATGGGCAATATGTGCAGATTCCGATCCTCCCGGCAGAGATCAATGGTCTCTCCGTATACCTGGCTTGCCCTTCGGACCTCACCGCTAAACTCATGCGCCAGGGCAAGGTTGAACGCAGCCACGCCCTGGAGAGCCAGGCGGGAGTTAAATAAACCGTCTGTTCCCTTCTCATCCAGCAAATTACGAGCCTGCTCAGATAAATGCATTACCTGCTGGATATCCATAAGGTTAAAGGCCATGGAGGCGCGAATAAGCGAGATTTCCGCCAAAGCGCCGCGTAGATTTGGGGGCATCGCCAGATCCTCAGGCACTCCATCCGCATTCATCCCCAGCTCAGCCTCGATATTCTCCAAATGCATCTCTGCCTGGCCCGTTTTCCCTGTAGCCATGTACGCCCAGGCAGCAACCATATTCAAGCGAGTCTGGCCTGATATTTGCGCTTCCGGGAGCGCCTCCAGCCAGCGGGTCAGAGTAACCAGTTCGCTTCGCTGAAACATTTCCTGGGCACTGGCATTGACCAAACTGGCGGCTTGAGAGTAGTCCCCGGCAGCCAGGGCATGGCTGACCGCCTCACTTAAAAGGTCGTGTCGTGCATACCAGGCGCTGGCGCGCCGGTGTAGACTGGCCACTTCACTCTGAGTGTACATTTGCCCGAGACGCGCCTGAAGAAAATCAGACAACAAACGATGGTAACGATACCAATGGCGCTGCTGGTCCAGAGGAACAATGAAAAGATTAGCTGCCTCCAATTGCTCCAGAAGGGATTGGCTCCCGGGATGCCCCGTGACCTCATCGCAGAGGGAGTTATTCATCTGATCCAGGATGGCAGTCTCCAGCAAAAAACGCCGGAGAACATCATCTTGGCGTTCAAGAACCTCTTGGGCCAGATAGTCAAAGACATAGCGATGCTGACCAGAAAAGGATTGAATCAGTGTCGTTACATCCTCAGCGCCTTGCATGGAAAGTGCTGCCAGCTGCAGGCCAGCAATCCAGCCCTCGGTGAGTTCATCCAGGGTCGCGATATCCCTGGCAGTAAGATTCAACCCCATTACCTGGTTGAGAAATTCTGCAGCCTCCACTGCAGTGAAGCGTAAATCCTCCGGGCGCACTTCGACCAGCTGCCGTTTTGCCCTGAGTTGCGGCAGGTGCAATGGCGGGTCGCTTCGGGTGGAAATCACCAGGTGCATCTGCCCAGGTAGATTCTCCACAAGAAAGGAAAGCGCCTGATGGATCTGCTGTGATTCGATGGCGTGAAAATCGTCAAGGACCAGGATAAAGTCGTCGTCCACCGCTACGAGCTCGTTGAGCAGCTCAATGAGGATGGTTTCAATGGGAGGTGGTTCGTGAAGCTGGAGCATGGTCAAGGCGGTTTCCCCGATCTCTTCCCACAACCTTTGAAGCGCCAGGATAAAGTATGACCGGAAGCGAACCGGGTCATTTTCGCGTTCATCCAGCGAAACCCATGCCGCCGGGACCTTCCTGGTTTCAATCCAATGGCTCAAGAGCGTAGTCTTCCCAAAGCCGGCCGGTGCGGAGACGAGGATCATCCGGTAGCCGAGGCCTTCATCCAATTTGCCAACCAGCCGGGGGCGCACAATTACTTCAGGATGAACCCGGGGGATATTGACCTTGGTGCGCAGCAGCCGGCCAGAACGCTTGGACTGGTCCGATCCGGCAGGTATCTGGTCCATTGGGGAACACCTCTCCCTCAAAACTCAAAAATCTTTCGCTTCCAAGTCTACCACTAATCGCCTATCTAAGTATCCTAACTGCTCTTTGGGGTGCACTAATGAGTCTTTGTCAAATTTGGTCTTGGGGGTGTGGTGTGCCAAAGCCCGGATCAAGGGTTTCTTGACGAGCCACGTAACTCCTAGCTGGATAGCGGTGTTTTCGGAGAAGAAGATATCATTCTGACAGAGGACGAAGCCTTTTTGATGCATCTCTCCCGGCGAGCAAAGTTCATGTATGGAGTCGGCGATGGAGGTTTTAGCCTCACCTCGACGATCCTCGGGGCCTACTTCGCCATCTTCCTCACGGATGTGGTCCGAATTTCACCAGGCATCGTGGCGGCGGCAATCTTCATTGGTCGCAGCTGGGATTACGTTAATGACCCCCTGATCGGGCATATCTCGGACCGCACACGTACTCGTTGGGGACGCAGACGGCCCTTCTTGCTCTTCGGAGCTGTGCCCTTCGCGCTGACCTTCGGATTACTGTGGTGGCGACCGCCACTGGAAAACGAGATTTATTTAGCGATATATTACGCCGCGGCTTACGTTGTCTTTGATTCGGCAGCGACTTTCGTGTATATGCCCTATTTTGCCCTTACTCCGGAACTCACGCCTGACTATGATGAACGCACCGCGCTGACGACCTATCGCATGTTCTTCTCGATCTTCGGCAGCCTGATCGCCTTCACCGTCCCTCTGGCGATCATTGGGAGCTTTACCCCCCAAAATGCGTCCCGAGTGCTGACCATGGGCTTGATATTTGGTGGCACCAGCATGGCGCTCCTATTGCTAACCTTCCTCGGCACCCGAGAGCGCCCGGAATACTCGGTAATGGCACAACCATGCTTATCCGAATCAATTCGAGCAGCACTCAAAAACCGGCCCTTTATTTTTAGCATCGGGATTTTCCTGTTCACGTGGGTCTCCGTGGACATCCTTCAGACCAGCCTGCTTTTCTTCATAAAGTATGTCGTGAAGCGCGAGCCGCAAAGTGACCTGATCATGGCAACGATCTTCATAACCGCCATCCTGGCGTTACCTCTCTGGGAGTGGGCGTCCCGGCATTGGAACAAAAACCGGGCATATATCTTGGGGATCTCATTTTGGGCGCTGGTTCAGATTGTCCTGATCACCCTGAATCCATCTACGGGTATCTATCTGCTGCTATCTCTTTGCATTTTGGCTGGAATCGGCGTGGGAGCAGCGCATGTGCTGCCTTGGTCGATCATCCCAGACGCTATTGAGTGGGATGAGTGGCAGACGGGAGAGCGGCACGAGGGCATGTTTTACAGCCTGGTTACTCTGGCCCAGAAAGTCGCCTCCTCGATTGCGATCCCACTGGCTCTCTTGCTGCTGGAAATCACCGGGTATATCCCCGATGCCGCCCAGCAGCCAGATTCTGCCTTGCTCGGCATTCGGGTCCTGATAGGGCCCATTCCGGCGATCCTATTGTGCGCCGGGATACTCTTTGCGATATTGTATCCACTGAACCGGCAACAACACAAACAGATTATCGCAGAATTGGAGAGGCGTCGACTGCAGACGCAACAAACACCATGACCTCCATCCAGGTGCTCCCCATCCGAAACGGCAAAGACCGGCGAAGGTTTCTCACTTTTCCCTGGACAATCTACCGGGATGATCCACTGTGGGTGCCGCCGCTGCTGCCTGAACGTGCCAAAGCGATCGACCCACAGCGCGGATCGTTCTTCCAGCACGGCCGGGCGGAATTTTTCGTCGCCTGGCAAGGTGTAGTCCCGGTAGGCACGATCTGCGCAGCAGAGGATCAAGCTGCCAACCAGGCCCTGAATGTCCAGGAATGCCTTTTCGGTTTTTTCGAATGCGTTGAGGATTATTCGGTTACTGAAGCACTCCTAGAAAAGGTAATTGAGTGGGCCAAAGGCCATGGTCTAAGTTCGCTCCACGGCCCGTTTAACCTGGATTACGAAGACGGCTACGGTGTGCTCGTAGACGGCCGAGACCGACCGCCTGCGCTGCTATGTGGGCACACTCCCCCTTACTACAAGGACTTCTTGGAGCGCTATGGTTTTCAACCGGCAAGGGGAGACAATATTGCTTTCGCCATCCCGATCGAAGAGACCGCAGCGGTGGAGCGGCTTTCCAGGCTCGCGGAACGGATCCGCCAACGCAAAGGGTTTACTATCCGGGAAGCAGACCTGGAGAACTGGGACGACGAAATCCGTCGCGTGCACTTCCTGCTCAACCGTGCTCTCGCACACCTGCCCGATTTCATCCCCTGGCGTGAAGACGCTCTGAGAGATATGCTGGAACCTTTTCGCCGAATCGTAGATCCTGAATTGGTCTTGTTTGCGGAGGACAAGGGGCAGGTTGTGGGTTGGTTCCCAGGAATTCCTAACCTCAACGAAGCGATACAGCATGCTAATGGGCTGCGCTATCCGTGGGATTACCTTAAGTTGTGGTGGTATATGCGCCGCCAGCCTGAATGCCTGGCGATTAAAAGCGTACTCGTGCTTCCCGAATATTGGGATACCGGCGTCAGCGTGCTGCTCTTCGATGAAATGGCCAGGCGCGCCATGGCAAAAGGCTACAAGTGGGCTGACCTATCGCTTACCTCTGAGGACAATCCCTCGACCCCATTAATTGCGGAACGGATGAAAGCCAAGGTGTACAAACGTTACCGGGTCTACCGGCTGTTCATTGGCTAACCTAGTTTGGGGTGCAGAAGCCTGCAGCCGCTGCATTCCTTCGACAGGCGCAGGGCAAGCCCCATGCAACGGAGAAGGACATGGGGATGTCCTTCCTACAGTCTCGCACTACCTGTTATTTATCTCCCCGCTTTCTGGACTCGCTGCCCTAAAAGCTCGGCCAGCTTGGCGAACTGTTGGGCCAGCAAGCCATCCGGTTGTACCATAAAAAGAGGGATCGAGCTCATAGCAGCGTGATAAGCCTGCTCCGCAGCCGGGGGAAAGCCCAGCGCAACCGTATGACCGAGAGTCTCCTCGATTTGGGAAAGGGATAGAACCATGTCGGCGCGCGTCCGGTTGACCACCACCAAGGTCAGCGCTTTAGAAGTCCCGAAACCTTTCTTGCGCAATTCCTCTAACAGGGGGCGAGTTCGCTTAACGGCCAGAGGTTGAGGTTCAACCACCACGATCATCTCCTGGCAGCGGTCCATCACCATGTCAAATGCGGACGTACAATTCGTACCAACATCCAGAACGACCAGCGGCGCTAATAGCGGTAACTGCTGGAAGATGGCTTCAAATTGCGCTGTGGCAGAACCCGGATCAGCTTGGCTTAATTTGTGGGAGGCCAGAAGCAAACGAACCCCGAAATTGGTCGGAGCGAGTTGGTCGCTCACTGCAGACGAGGTGATCTCTGGGGGACTGAGTTGGAGCAATTTCAGCAGACCATCCTCGTTGGACAGTTCAAGTTCTTCGGCCCATGTTCCCTGACCTGGCCTCAATTCGGCAGCAATCACCTCGCCCTTGTGTTTCTGATGATAGGCAATCGCCAAATTCAGCGCCAACGTGGAGACACCCAGGCCACCTTTGGCCGCCACCACGCCAACCATGTAACCGTGGGCCGTGAGCGAGGCGGTCTGGACCTTTCTCTGGGTGAGCAATCCCCGGATATTGGCCTGAAGCTCGACCGGATGGACCGGTTTGGTGAGGTAGATATCCACCCCGGCTTCATAACCTGCGACCTTATCTTCCAGTTGTGTCTTGGCGGTGAACATTAGAATCGGGATGGTTGCCGTCTTCGGATGACCGCGCAAGGTACGGGTGACTTCAAAACCATCCAGCGCTGGCATCATCACATCCAGGACGATTAGATCCGGAATCTGGCTGTGTGCCAATTCCAGAGCTTTCACCCCATTCTCGGCAGTGATCACCTCGTACCCCTGGCGCGTCAAGATAATCTTCAGAAAATTAACGGTTTCGTAGTCATCATCCACAACCAGGATCTTGTCAGCCATGCCGGCCTCCGCATTGAAAGGAAGAATAAAGGATCTCGTGCCAGTCTAGCATATTCTGGATGCTGCTGCAAGTGAATCATATCATCTTTGTAAGATAATCCAGGATGGTACGAGTATACATATTTGTTATGAGGCCTTGATCTTTGCGCTGGCATAGGCAAATCGTCCGCAACCACGTCTCCAACATCTTTAAATAAACTCCAGGTTGCGGACCGCGGCCAGGCCATTATTTGCGCTCGAGAAGCTGGCATGGGGGAAGGCTAATGGTTCCCTGCCGGCAGCAGATTGATTTTTTAATAGACGATCACTTTGGATGGACGACCACGCACGGTGGTCCCAGGTCAGATGCCTCAAAGGCTGCCAGTGCTACAGCTGGCCGGCGAAGAACTGTACGCAGAAACCGAACTCCCTCCAGAGACCTTCGCAGCGAAAGTGGAAATTTTCTTCCTGACATGCTGGCTACCGCAGCAAGGACATACCACCTCATCTACCGCGCTGGCGCTACGAACCAGCTCTTCAAACGGTTCGCCACACTCCGAACACTCAAATTCAAATAATGGCATGCATGTCTCCTTTGACAGATGTTGTGGGATCTACGGTCCACTTTGAACCCACAACCACGTTTCCTAAGATAGTATTCCTAACTATGTTTGGATGCAAAATCTGAAAAAAGGTTACAAAATTAAGACCCCAGGGGGGACTCTACAGGTCTTTAGCCTCCCGGTGCTGGTGCAATCCCGACCAGGATAACCAATCTATCCTGGCCATTGTTGGTCACTCCGTGTGTCTCCCCCGCTGGTGCCCACACCACCCAACCCGAACCGATGAGCTCGGAATCCTGACCCACCGTGAACTCACCTTGCCCCTCCAGCACGAAATAGAATTTATCCTGGCCATCGTGGGCGTGAATGGATTGAGTCTGTCCTGGCTCGAGGCAATTCAGCCCCAGCAACAGATGGTGACTCTCAAACAGAGTGGTCTTGAAAAACCGCTCCAGTCGACTACCGGTGAAATTATGATAATCCTTGAAATGGGTCACAATAAGCCTCCCTAATCAGAACTTTTGATAGACAAGATGCGTTGCATGACTTCCGGGTCATCCGGAAGCATGCCACAGGTTACCAATCGCGGCGCCAGGGTAAGCCAATTTAGGTCAGTGGCAAAGACAGATCGAAAAACAGGCAGTGCTTCTTCTATGCGCTGGATGTTCACGAGCGCCACAGCATGCCAGAAGAAGATCTCAGGGTTATCCGGCACCAGTTCTTCCGCCGCCAGGTATTCCCGCATCACGCCTTCATAATCGTTCACTTCCGCCAGCTCGTCACCCGTCTCCATGTGGTCGCAGGCGCGTTGCACATCGACAAGCCGGCGCAGCTCTTTCAGCGGTTCGGGATTATCCTCCACCCGCAGGTCGAAGCGCCGGTCAGCCCACGGTCTCCCGGTGTTCTGCCCGGAAACCACCACCAGGGCGGCGGATTGTTTGCCCCGGATATCCCCTCCAACTGCTTGAGCCGCCTCCAAGGCAGCCAAGATCCGTTCAGCCAGATCACCATACGCCGATTCGAAGGCTTTTGCCATCGCTGGCCACACTCCATCATTGAGCATCAAGTTGGCCTGTACCGAGTAATTTTTCCCGAGGACGTGCCCGGCTTCAGGGATATTGCTGGTCCCGGTGTGGGCTGCCACCCTTCCCTGGGCATCGATCATGGCAACCTGGCGCAGTTCGCGGCCCTCATCCGCGGCGAGCAAGGCCCTTAGCGCCTCAGGGGCACCCTTGCCT
>DASQQR010000573.1:0-3001 GCA_035643335.1 Anaerolineales bacterium | reverse complement strand
CCCCGTGCAGTTCACCCCGTGAGTCGTGCGAACACGCCGGTCATGCTGAAACCGGTTGCGGTAAAACTCTTCCCACTTGCGTTCGGTTGGGGATTCAACTTCTTTGATCCAGTTCTTCATTACTTGCTCTCCTCTAATCTGGCTGAGCAGCTATAATTTTCACTCCACGTTAGTCCGGCTGAATTGAGCCCGGCCAAACTGGGCCCATCAGCGTCCCGTTCAGCTCGTCTGCCTGGCAAATCGAATTACACATTTGGCATGGTTTCCCTTCGCCTGGTCCCTGGTTGCCTGGTCATTGATTCCCTCTCAATCTCTCTGCCAGGCTTTGTCGCTGGCGCGGCCAGAAGAAGACCATCACACCGAACAGCACCAAGGCGCCAAGAAGACCGATCCCCGCAAACAACCAGGGAGTCAATTGGGCCGGTGGCGGCGGTGCGTTGGTCTGGGCCCATTTGAAAAGCGCATGCAGGTTCGCCTGTTCCTGGGGCGTCAAAGGCTGGTTGAGGAAGACCCCCTGCATGGTTGGAAATGGGATCGTGTTGAGCGCGCTCGCCAGGCCAGCGTCGCCATAGCGCTGGTAGACCTGGGTCAGATCAGGCCCCAGACTGCCTCCGCCCAAAGCAACAGCTCCACTTAACGTATGGCAGGCGATGCACCCCGGACCTCCATTCTGGAGCCGTTTGGTGCCGGCGAACAGGGCCAATCCTTGGGCTACATCACCGCTCAAAGATGGTTGAGGTTGAGGTGCGGGGCTCGATGCTTGATCCGCCTGATCGGGATTTTCGAGATAGGCTAAGAGCGAATCGACCTCTGTTGGCGAAAGCCCGAGATTGGGCATTTGGAGATTGTTGTTTTCTTGCAGCAGTTGGCTCGCAATCGGATCGCCGGAGGCGATGACTTCGCCCGGCGCGCTGATAAATTGCCTGATCCAGTCCAGGTTTCGCCTCTGGGTTACCCCTTGCAGGTCAGGCCCGATGAGGTGCCCGCCGCCGATCGTGTGGCACCCGATGCATTTGGACTCAAAGAGCGCCTGCCCATCTGCTGCGGACTGAGCCTGTGAGGCTGCTTCACTTGGCGAAATCAAGCCGCTGACAAGGACGAATGCCAACAGCAGTGCCCCAAATCCGATGAGCAGCCATTTGGTATTGCGTTTGAACATAGCCATTGACTCCACCTCCGTTTACATCAGGCTGAAATGCCAGCGAGATCATCCCCGAGTATGGGCAAATGACGGATGACATCGATTAATTCGGTGCTGCGCGCTGGCAAGGTTTGCGAGGTGTAAATCCGCAAAACGTTTTGATCTAACGTCACGCGGATCACGGGGAGATTTGGATAAGCCTCCAGAATTTGTCCGGTCAGGAAAGTGATTTCTTCGCGAGGTGGCTCTTGCTCCGCGATCAGGAGGAGGTCTGGCGTCTGGGCTGAGAGCAGCGATAAAACCTGGTCGTCTAATTCCCACGCGCCGATCATCTCCACGTCCTCGAAATGACGCAGGGTATGTTCCAGGCTTTCCCCCAATAAATGTTGGCCACTCAGGAGCGCCACGCGCCGTTTAATCATTCCCGGATCCTAACCTTACAGTGTACAAATTTCTCCCCTAGGGTAGCATTAAGCCAAGTTAAATTGAATCCCCCCTTCCCAATCAAAGGCATGATAAAAGAGCGATCTTTCGACCGCTCTTTTCAGGCTGAGAACTAATTCCCCAGGTCGATTTGAGTTGTTCGCTGAGGTCTCCTGACCGAATCTCGTTACCTGATTACGACGTTCTACGTCGTAATCCATCCCTGACGCTCTGCGTCATCTCATCTGGCTCTTCTCCCAACCCCCACATCCAGCCACCACCACCCGGCGCCTCGAAGAACCACCCGTTTGTCACCTTGGAACGATGCTGCTAAAATAGCCATGGAAGTAACATGCTATGGATACCGATTCCAAGCGCAGACCTGCTGTCGTTGTCAGCACGGGTGATTATCATCTTTACCGATTTGCCTACTTGTTGATTGGCTGGATCGCTAAATCCCCGCTGCCGCTTCCCTAAATGGGCGTATCCAACAAGTTATCTTCCCGGTTGCTGGCAAGAAGAGTTGCTTGAGCAACCGGGAAGATTTTACTTCTGCCATAACCTTAAGAACGCCACAACATCCGCCACTTCCGTCTCGCTCAGGCGGCCGTCGAATCCAGCCATGGCGGTACCCGGACGGCCCTTGAGCACGAACTCGACCAGCTGGGCGTTGCTTTGTTCTGGGATCCACGGGTCGGGATGAAGGGTTTTCCCGATCCCACCTTCGCCCTGCAGCCCATGGCAGGCGGCACAATTTGCGCTGTAGAGCAGCGCGCCTGAAGCCGGATCACCAAGAGGCCATTGGGCTTGAAGTTCTTGAAGGGTGGCCTTGGCTCCCTGCAAGTCTCCGTCGTCTAGCTGTACGGCTGCGTTCTGCAAAATCGTAGTACTTGCCCCGGCAGCTACCTCGATCGCCCGGCTGACGTGTAGTTTAGCACTGGAGGGGTCGTTTTGCGTTAGGGCAAACAGCGCTCGCTGGATTAAATCGGTAACCGAAAATGCTGGAGTGACCTCTTCACCCGAACGCCAGGCAGCGATTAAGGCCACCAGGTCATCCAGCTGGCTGGGCGATAACACTGTTCCCCAGGTCGGCATGCCCTTGGCTGGCCGGCCGTTTGCAATCACGCCGCGATACCAGTTATCGTCCAGCTTTTGTAATCGCTCCGCATTATTGAGCGCCGGGATGCCGGGTTTCCCGCCCACGCCATTTTCGCCATGGCAGATTGCACACGTACTGGCGAACAAAACCGCCCCCCGCGCCGGGTCCGGTTGGGCAGCTTGAAGAGTGATTTCTGGCGCGTCCGGCTCCCATGAGCGCAACAACGCCACCACATTGTGGATGTCCTCATCAGTCAGTGGTCCGCCGAAATCCACGCTCCAGGAAGGCATTTGGGTGTTGGGAACACCGGAGCGAATCACCGAGAAAAAAATTTCATC
>DASQQR010000572.1:0-11117 GCA_035643335.1 Anaerolineales bacterium | reverse complement strand
CCATGCCATTCCCCGATTGCTGAAGCGGGTGGGCTGGAGCCTGGCAGAGGTGGACCTGATCGAACTAAATGAGGCCTTCGCGGCTCAAACGCTAGCAAACGGATACGCGCTGTCGGATCTGGGCTGGGACTGGAACAAGGTTAACGTCAACGGCGGCGCCATCGCCCTTGGGCATCCCATTGGGGCCAGCGGTGCTCGTGTGTTGACCACCTTGATTTACGCGCTAAGAGACCGGGGCCTAAAACGTGGCATCGCCTCGTTGTGCCTGGGGGGCGCCGAGGCAGTGGCGATGGCGATCGAGTTGGAGTGAAGCGGGAGGCATCATGGAGATTCAACGTATTTTCGTCGTGGGGGCGGGAACCATGGGCAACGGAATCGCTCAGACGGCAGCCGTTTCGGGCTTTCAAGTTACGATGATGGATGTGGTTCCGGCGCAAATTGAACGCGCCAAGGCAAGCATCGCCAAATCTGTAGAAAAGCTGGCCAGCAAAGGAGCTATTGATGAAAACCAGAAAGAGGCAGCGCTGAACATCGTCACGACTTCTGAACTGGATCAGGTGTCTGAAGCCGATCTGGTGATCGAAGCCGCCTCGGAAAATCCCAGGCTGAAGCTGGATATTTTCGGACAGCTGGACCACCTGGCGCGGCCAGAGGTCATCCTGGCTTCGAACACCTCCTCCATCAGCCTGACGAAAATTGGGGCGGCGACCGAACGTCCCGACAAGATCGTTGGGATGCACTTTTTTAACCCGGTGCCGTTAATGAGGCTGGTGGAGATCATCCGCGGCCTGGCGACCTCTGATGAGACCACCCAAACCGCGATTGACATCGCCAGAAAGATGGGCAAGGAACCGGTAGAGGCCAAAGACTCGCCCGGCTTTATCTCCAACCGCATCCTGTGTCCCATGGTGAATGAAGCCATCTTTGCCTTACAAGAAGGCATTGGCACCCCTGAAGCGATTGACACGGTGATGAAATTGGGGATGAACCATCCCATGGGACCGCTGACGCTCTGCGACCTGATCGGCCTGGATGTGGTGCTCTCGGTCATGGAGGTGCTGCAGCGTGATCTTGGAGAAGACAAGTACCGCCCGGCACCACTATTGCGCAAGATGGTGGATGCCGGATACCTGGGACGCAAGAGCGGCAAGGGGTTCTACGAGTACTCCTGACCAGCGCCGGTGATCTGGCAGCGAATACCAAAGCACACGTATCGAACCGAAGACAACCATTTGTGTCCAAACCGATGGGGCGGCAGTCGAACCGTCCTCCACTGGTTTAGCGCGCTAAAGCAACTCATGGTAACCTTTTTCCTCCTGATTGGGACTTATTAATAGAAGGCCTTCAATCGTAGGAGCATCCATGCAAGAGCTGCAATCGTTGGTTATTTCAGCACAGGGTGGCGACAAAGAAGCGTTTGGAGAAATCGTCGCCCGCTTTCAGGATATGGCCTATGCAGTTGCCTATGCCATGCTAGGGGACGCCTACCTGGCTGAAGAGGCGGCACAGGAGGCCTTCATCGACGCTTATGTGAGCATACACAATCTGCGGGAACCCGCCGCTTTTCCAGGCTGGTTTCGAAGAGTGGTGGTCAAACACAGCGACCGGCAAATCCGGGGTAAACACCTGCAGATCTTGCCTCTCGATAAAGCCTGCTGGGTACCGGCGAAATCGCCAGGACCTGAAATCCAAGTTGAGCAGCTGCAGCTCAGGCAAGCCGTCTCCGAAGCGATCGCCTCCCTTTCGCGGAGCCAACGATTGGCTACGGCCCTGTACTACGTCCAGGGCTACTCCCAGAAAGAAATCGCCGAAATCCTTGGGGTACCGGTAACGAGGATCAAAAAGAACCTGTATACCGCAAGACAGCGGTTAAAGAGGAGGATGGTTAGCATGATCCAAGATGATTTGCAGGCCAACAAGCCCTCCCAGGACCAACATTTCAGGGACAAAGTGAGCTTCTTCATCGCGCTGAAGATCGGCGACATAGAGCAGGTGAAGGAGTTGGTCAGGAATGACCCCGATTTGTTGGGCGAGAGGACCGAATGGGGCCTGGCCTCGGAGGGTTACTATTGGCCCTTGGGCATCACGGCGCTACATTGGGCGGCAGGTATAGGGGATTTCGAGCTGGCCAGTTTTTTGCTCGACCAAGGAGCCGAAGTAGAGGCGCAAAAAGGGGACAAAACCCCGCTGCACATCGCCGCCCTGATGCGCCAACCCGAGATAGCAAAATTGCTCATAACCCGAGGCGCAGACGTCAATTCGCGAACTAGCCTGGGCCACACGCCGCTCCATTTCGCAGTTATGCGCAACCACCTGGAAATCGCCGGGAGTTTGCTCGAGCGCGGCGCAAAACTCGAACTTGCTGACCAGAAGGGCCGAACACCAGCGGATTGGGCAGCCATCAAAGGCCAAAAAGACATGCTTGCATTGCTGGCCAGTGAAGAGGGCCCACCGGCAGCCGCATCCTCCAGCGAGACGCCAGTCCCGGTTGGGATGGAAATCCTGGGAAGGGTGCTCGACGCCGATGGAAAACCAGTGGATGGCTTGCCCCCACTCCCAGAGACGCTCTGGCGGCCAGCCGGACCTGCCGCGCCAGCTGTGGCTTCCCCGGTCCTGGAGATGGGCATAAAAATCATAGACCTGTTGGCTCCCCTCAAGCGGGGCGGGCAGAACGCGATTTTCACTCCAGTTCCGGGGCTGGGCAAATTCGTGGTGCTGGACCAGATCGTCGCCAACTTCGCAGGGCTCTACAATGGATACGCTGTTTGCATTGGGTTGGAAGAGGGGGCCTTTACCGGCGACAGCCTGATGCTGATGTGGCGGGATTGGGGGGTGGATAAAAGGACTGTAAACGTCTTCAATCGAGCGAAAGATTCAGACGAAACGGCCATGCATATTGCCCAGACCGGGCTGAGCATCGCCGAATCTTTCCGGTCCCAGGGACATGAAGTTCTATTGGTGGTAGATGGTGATCTGGCAGTTCGTGGCGGAATAGCAGATTTCATTAAGGCCAGGGCGATCGCCACCCCCCAGGCCGCCATTACCGTGATGTATTACGGTGATTACAGCGCCGGCGCAGAACCCGCGTCCCTGTCGGAGCTGCATGCAGTGTTGACGTTTGACAAAGAACGTGCCAGGCAAAGTTTATGGCCCGCCATTGATCCGATCCGCTCCCGCTCGCGGCTGCTTATCCCTGAGCTGGCTGGCGAAAGGCATGTTGACATCGCTGCGCGTGCCAGGCGGACGTTCCTGCACTATCAAGATCTCAAGCAAATCGTGGAGGATCACGGACTGGACAGTTTGAATCCCGAGGACCGACAAACCTTCCTGCGTGCCCGAAGGTTGGATCACTTCCTAACGCAGCCCTTCAGCGGGGCCGAACCCTGGACTGGTATCCCTGGCAAGAATGTGAGCCTGGAAGATACCCTCCAGGGATGCCACGACCTGTTAGAGGGCAAATATGATGCTATCGCCGAGGAGGCCTTCTACTTCATCGGGAAAATCACGGAAGCGCTGGATTCTTGATTCTGGACAAATTGGGGCTTTGGCGTTAAAACTGGAGTACCGATGAAAACGCCCGGAGACTACCAATTCCGGACCTCCCGGTCAGAGATTGGGTTTGAATCGTGGGCACCCTGCCTTAAGAGGATTCCGTCCGGTTGAGTTTTCGATGAAACCCTTCGACTAGGCTCAGGGCAGGCCTTCGGGAGGCACCGGCGACGAGTTTCCGAACGCTTTAATATCAAGGAGAGGGCACTATGGCGGCCAGTGAAAAGGAGATCAGCCGCGTGACACGGTCCAGGCAGGAAGCCCGGGCCAACTACGACAGGATCAGCGGGTGGTACGATTTAATCGAGGGCGTCTGGGAGCAAGCGCTGCGCGAGGAAGCTCTCGGGAGGCTCGGAGTTAGAGAAGGCGAAACCGCATTGGAAATTGGGTTTGGGCCGGGACACGATTTGATATCTATGGCTCGATCTGTGGGGGCATCGGGCAGAGTTTATGGAATTGACCTCTCGCGGGGGATGCTGGCGGTGGCGATTACCAGGGTGCACAAAGCCGGTTTGCTGGACAGAGTGGATTTGGAGTGTGGTGACGCCACGAATCTGCCCTATAAAGGGGATTTCTTCGATGCCATCTTCCTGAGCTTCACGCTGGAGTTGTTCGACACCCCCGAAATCCCAGTGGTATTGGGCGAATGCTGGCGGGTGCTGCGTAAAGGTGGGCGCATGGGGGTGGTATCGTTGTCTAGATCCGGTGGGGAGAATTTGATGGCCAGATTATATGAATGGGGCCACGCAAGATTCCCACAGCTGCTCGATTGCCGGCCCATCTTCGTCCAGCAAGCCCTGGAACAGGCCAGCTTCGAGATATCGGAAGCGCATCGCAAGCTGCTTTTCGGATTGCCGGTAGAGATCGTAATCGCCCGAAAACCGGATTAAGCACAAGAAGCCGTCTGAAGGCGGCTTCTTGGCGCGCTGCGGCTCCCGTTATCCTGTAAGGAGGAGGGATGCCGCAGCGCTGAGTAAGATCGTACTGTCATTCATGATCGGCATCACCTCCTTTTGGGTAAGACTGCTAAGGAGGTGGATGGAAAACCACCCGAGGTGATTTACACCCAACTGGCAGCTAGTATGACACAGATTCGTTCGAATGTCAATGGAGACATTGTTAATCCACTTTAGGCAATAGCTCTGTCCTGCATGGATCGATCGCAACCTGGTGTTCTAAGGATACCATAAAACCCTGGTATTATATTATACGATTTTGTCAGATAACAGCAATTCTAAATTTGGATCACCTGAGCCAGCAAAAACGCTGGTTGAGTGCCCGGCGGGTTTCGATACGGCCTAAGAAGGCCTACTCAACCAGCGCCGAGCGTATCGAAACCAAGTTTTGCGGTCATATTTAGAATTGCTGGTCAGATAAGTGGATCTCTGACTTGTCTGAATGCGTTTGCGTGAGGTGGCGCGGCGCCAGGCTATGGCCTTCTCAAAGTCCATTGACAAAAAATGTCATTTGTGGCGCTCAGATCTTTTTCACCCGATTTTTGGCCGATTCCGGCAAAATATTTGACCAATTGCGTACTATCCGCGACTTTGAGAAAGCCACGGGGCGCCAGGCGCGGAAGGATTGACCTTTTTTCGCGCGCCTGATATAATTTGGTTAATTGAATAGTTTGACCTTCGGGGCAGGGTGAGCGGCGAAATAATCCGTCTGCAATTCCCGACCGGTGGAAAGAGCCCACGAGCGCTGCAAAAAGCGCAGGATCCGTTGAAACTACGGAGCCGACGGTATAGTCCGGATGGAAGAAGGTTACGGTAACTCACCTCGCGCGGGTGCAGTCTTCCCCTGTTACGCACGCCCCGAAAACCTTCTGGTTTTCGGTTTTTTATTCTCAGGGAGGGCTGTTCAGCCCGTTTGGATTTTGCATGCCCCGAATACCCGGGGCATTTTGTTTTGGGAAGTGAAATATGGATCTTCCGAACGTTCGAAAAATGGAATTAGGGCCCTTGCGTGAAGTTCAACACCGCAGGATCTATCTGCTGCCCATCTCAATCGGTTTGGCGGGATTGTGTTGGTTTCTGCTTGCCCGGCTGGGAAATTTTCCGGCCTTCATCTTGCCCACCCCTGACCTGGTTTGGAAGCGGTTCTTACAAGTAATGGCCAACGGAACGCTTCTACGCAACAGTGCGGTGACCCTGGCGGAGGTCCTGGCCGGATTGGCACTGGGTACCGGCACAGCTTCAGCACTGGGGTACTTGCTGGCCAAGTCTCGCTCCTTCGAACGCCTGCTGGCACCCTATATCGTGGCCAGCCAGTCCGTTCCGGTGGTGGCAATCGCCCCGCTCCTGGTAATCTGGTTTGGGCCGGGCCTGCTCTCGAAAGTGTTAATTTGTGCCCTGATCGTTTTCTTCCCGGTGCTGGTCAATACCGTGGTGGGGCTGCGCTCGGTGCCCGAGGAACTCCACGACTTGATGCGCTCTTTGCAGGCCTCCCCCCTACAGACCTTTCTCTTCCTGGAGGTGCCCGCTTCCCTGCCGGTTTTCCTGGGTGGCTTGCGCATTGGTGCTACTTTAGCGGTTATCGGCGCCGTCGTAGGAGAACTTGTTGGAGCGGACCAAGGGCTGGGGTTTCTGATCAATGTGGGCCGGGGCCAGTATGACACTGCCCTGGTGTTCGTCGCGGTGTTCGCCTTGATCCTCATGGCCCTCAGCCTGTACGGTCTCGTCGTCTGGCTCGAATCACGCTGGCTTTCCTGGTACCAACGAGCGGAAGGACCGGTGCAAAACCAATAATTATGGAGACGCGACTCATGCATCCATGGCGCCCACTCTCAGCAATAGCATTGATTTCGATCCTGCTCAGCGCCTGTGCAGGCCCCCAGGCGGTCACCAAACCTCAGGCGACAGCAACGCAGGCCCTAATCACCCACATTCGTCTGCCGATGGGCTACATCCCGAACGTTCAATTTGCGCCCTTCTATGTAGCTTTGGATAAGGGCTATTTTCGCGATGCTGGCATCGATCTCGAGTTCGACTACAGCTACGAGACCGATGGCGTGACCTTAGTGGGAGCCAACGACTTGCAGTTCGCCCTGGTTTCCGGAGAACAGGTACCCCTGGCGCGCGCCCAGGGTCTCCCCATCGTGTATGTCATGGCCTGGTGGCAAGATTATCCCGTGGGTGTGGCGGCAAAAACCGCACAGGGTATCCATGAGCCCAAGGATCTAGAAGGAAAACGCATTGGGCTACCCGGTCTTTTTGGCGCCAGCTATGTGGGCCTGCGGGCCCTGTTAAGTGTGGCCGGATTAAAGGAAAGTGACGTGACCCTGGATTCCATCGGCTTCAACCAGGTGGAGGCCCTGGCTACCGACCAGGACCAAGCGGTGGTGATCTACGTTAACAACGAACCTATCCAGCTGCGAGCGCAAGGTTATGACATTGATGTCATTCGGGTCGCGGATTACATGCAGCTGGCCTCCAATGGTTTGATCACCAACGAGACCACCATCAAAGATAATCCCGACCTGGTGCGGCGCATGGTGCACGCTTCGTTGCGGGGCATTCAGGATACCATCGATGACCCCGAAGAGGCCTACGATATCAGCAAGAAATACGTGGAAAATCTGGACCAGGCCGATCAAACCGTGCAAAAGAAGGTCCTGGATACTTCAATCGAATTCTGGAAAGCGGATCAATTAGGCCATTCGAATCCCGTGGCCTGGGAGAACATGCAAAAGGTGCTCTTAGAAATGGGATTGCTGACTGAACCATTGAATCTTAACCAGGCCTATACCAATGAGTTTACAAAATGACCGTCCACCTGGCTTCAGAGAGCATATCGACAAAGGAAATTGAACAGACGATCTCAGCGCCGGTGCTGGTGGTGCAGAATCTAAGTGTTGTCTTCAAGGATTCCGGCGGCAGCCTCCACGCGCTGGACAAGGTCTCATTTTCGGTACATCCTGAAGAATTTGTGTGCATATTGGGACCCTCAGGCAGCGGAAAAAGCACGCTACTGCGGGTTTTAGCCGGACTGCTGCGCCCTTCTCACGGGCAAGTGTATTACTCCGGCGAGCCGCTCGCCAAACCCCAGTATGGCGTGGGCTACGTATTCCAAAAGGCCAACCTGATGCCGTGGCGCTCAGTGTTGGAAAACATCACCTTACCCCTGGAATTACAGAAAGTGGCACCTTCAGAGGCGCAGACAAAAGCCAAGGAGTTGATTGATCTGGTAGGTTTGCAAGGCTTTGAGGATACATTGCCGCGCGATTTATCTGGCGGGATGGCGCAGAGGGTGGCTATCGCACGGGCACTGGCCCATGATCCCCAAGTTCTCCTGCTGGACGAACCATTTGGCTCCCTGGATGCGATGACCCGAGAGCGGATGGGAACCGAGCTACTGCGCATCTGGCAGGCGCGCCGCAAGACAGTGATCATGGTCACGCATGCGATCTCCGAGGCGATCTTCCTGGCTGACCGGGTGATCGTGTTAAGCCCGCGCCCGGGTAAACTGCGCCTGGATCTAAGAGTGGACCTCCCCCGGCCACGCCTCGATGAAATGCGCTATACGCCTGCGTTTGGCGAAATGGCCCAGCAATTGCGCAACGCAATCGGTGTATAATAGTGCCTTTGTTGGTATCTTCTCAATAATTGGGGGGGGTGGGTGTTTGTTGGAGCGGGCTCCGCCCGCTCCAACAAACACCCACCCCTTCCTATTGAGAAGTTACCTTTGTTGGAGGAAGTCCCTTGTCGAGAAGATTGATCATTCTCATTTTCATTGCGGTCCTGCTGCGGCCGGTGACCACAAGCGCCCAGGAACAGATCTCCTTGAGCCAGCTGCAGATCGACCTATGGCCCGAGTTCGACCAGCCCAGCATGCTGGTCATTTACAAAGCGACCTTGCCATCTGCGGTCTCATTGCCCGTGGATTTGACCTTTCGGATCCCGCTAGCATCTGGCAGCCCTAGCGCGGTCGCAGTTCAACAAGTGGATGGGAAATTGTATACCGTAGATTACCAGCGTCAGGTGAGCGGAAACTGGGTCTTGGTAACGTTTACGGCCACCACGCCCCAGGTCCAAATGGAATACTATGACCCCAGTTTGACGAAGCAAGGCACCCAACGCCACTTTGAGTACAAATGGCCGGGAGATTATGCCGTGGACAAGATGACGGTGCAGGTGCAGCAACCCCTGGGAGCAACGAACATGGTCCTGTCGCCGAATATGGGCAGCGGCACGACAAGTTCAGATGAACTGGTATATTACAAGACCGAAATCGGATCGGTGGCGGCCGGCAATACCTTCACCATCAATGTTGATTATGAAAAGCAGAGCGAAGAGCTGACCTCGGGAACCATGCAGGTCCAACCCAGTGGTCCGATCAACGCCGACACCCCGGGGCGATTAGATTTGAGGAAAGCGGTGCCTTGGGCATTAGGCTTTTTAGGGCTTATATTAATTGCGGGTGGCGGTTGGTGGTACTGGCAGTCGGGACGCGAGGAGGAAACCAAGATTCAAAAACATCGGCGCAGAAAAGCGGAGCCATCCGGCGTTCAAGAGATCACGACGGAAAACGCAGTGTACTGTCACCAATGTGGTAAACGCGCCGAACCGGGGGATCGTTTCTGCCGGTCGTGCGGAACGCGTCTGAGAACCGAATAGGAAATTATTCAACAACACAAAAAGCCGAGCGTTGAAACACGCCCGGCTTTTTGTTTTAAAAGTGGCTCTGCCTTAGAATTACTCTGTCGAGGTTACGGGCGGCCGGGTCATAGCAGACACGTCACCGCCGACATCCTGGATACTATCATACAGGAATTGCATGACATACTCATTATTGTGAGCGAACGCGCCGGGATCCTTGGCTACCCAGGTGTAGTTGTAGGCAGCCCTTAGCAAACGCGGCGTCCAGCTGGCATAGGCGTTGTCGGAGTTGATCTCATCGGGATCACCGGTACCGTTGCCATTGGTGTCAATGAACCAGTACGGGTAACTGGTATTGTCGTAGACAATCCCGGCGCCGGCAGTATCCGTAGCGTACGCCTGGATGGCGGCGTAGAGGGCATCGTGCATGCCCTGGACCTCTCCGGCGATGCCTTCGGTGGTGTTGCCGTCGCCATCGTAGTCGATAGCCTGCCCGCCGGAATCCATACGAATGTTCTGAAGATCGGCCTCAGTCTGAACGCCCGAGTGACAAGCACCGCAGGCTTCCACGCGCACGGTCAGGCCATGAGTGTCATGGCACTGCGTGCACAGGAAGAAGGCGTCCACGTGCTTGAAAATGCCATTATAGGTCTGCCCAGCGTACTCGTAGGCGCCTTTGGCTTCCGTGCCAAAGCGGGTGGCGCCGGCCGCAAAGTAGTGCGGATTCCGGAATCTTAGCGCATCTGACACTTCATCGTCGCCCACACCAGCCTGGTTGATAGCAGCATTGAGGCTTACCGTAGACTCTCGACCCTGGTGGCAATTGAGACACAGGTTGGCGTCGGAATTGCCCAGATCCAGTGAGGCGCCGCTCGGGAAGGTCACCGCACCGACCTCAAACCGCGAGAAGGTGGTCAGGTCATTGTGGCAGGTGGCGCAGTTCAAGCCGCTGGCAACAGGCTGGTTAATGGAAACGCCCTGCTGGATGTAAAGCGGCAGCCCAGCAGCCGAGTGACAGCGCGAGCACGTGCCGGGGACTTCACCCTCCTCATCCCAGTGACGGAAGGCCTCCTCGGAAGCGGCGAAGTGACCGGCATCGACGCGATGGGCATTGGACAGGTCTACCGGACTGGAGATAGCGGTGTTCAGGTCCTCAGTGGAGTCATACAGCAGTTCGATGATGTACTTGCCACCATGAGCGAAAGCACCGGGATCCTTGATGGAGGTCTGGTAGTTATAGGCGGCTTTGACCAGGCGAGCGGTCCAGGCGTTGTAAGCTTCTTCGCCCTCGTCCACGGAACCATTGGCGTTTGTATCGGCGAAGAAATACGGGTAGCTGCTCGCATCGTATGCGATCGCCGTGCCCGATACTTCGGCGGCGTAAGCCTGGATGGCCTGGTAGAGCAGATCCCGTAAACCCTGGACCTCGTAGAAGATGCCTTCGGTGATATCGCCATCGCCGTCATAGTCGACCAGAGACCCGTTCATGCGGACGTTCTTCAAGTCTTCGAGCGTGGAGACGTTGGTGTGGCAAACCGAGCACTGCTCGACCTTGACTTGCAGGGTATGCTGGTCGTGGCAGCCGATGCAAGTATCGTATCCAGCCACGTGATCGAAGCGGGCATCGTAGGTTTTTTCAGCGTACTCGTAACCGCCTTTCGCTTCAGTGCCCAGCCGGGTGGCTGCGGCGGCAAAGTAGTGGATGTTGATGAAACTAAGGTCTTCGCTGACCGTATCGAGATCCTCGGTCTTGCCAGCCTCTCCGATGGCGTCATTAACTTGGGTAGTGGAGGCGCGGCCCTGGTGGCACACCATACAGCGAGCCTGGGGGCCCAGGTCGCTGATCTCGATGCCCGAGGGGAAGACTACACTGGTCAGGTTGGTGGCCACATCGTTGTGGCAGGCAATGCATTGGATAGTGGTGCCAATCGGAGCGGCCTGATCTACCACGCCGAACTCAGAGCCATCTGC
>DASQQR010000571.1:0-3994 GCA_035643335.1 Anaerolineales bacterium | reverse complement strand
CTTCAGCGATCTCAATCGCCCGCTCGTTAAGATAACGGCTGCGTTTACCGACCTGTCGCAGTGCCCAATTGACCGCCTTCTTTACGTAGTTACGGTCGTCGCTGGACTCCCGCACGATGATAGGCAGGAACGCCTCGAACGGGCTGTCCGGCGCTTTCTTATCGTGCACCGCCAGGTAGGCCATCAGTGCAAAAGCGGCGCGCTTGACGAATTCCTGCTCGTACTCGCTCCACTCGAGCGCTTTCTGGTAAGCGAAGGGCGTGCGGTCAAAGAGATTACCGCAGCATTGGTCGCAAACATCCCAGGAGTCGAAATCTGCAGCCCAGCGGTCCATTTGCGCCTCGGTCACTTTAGCCGGTTCGTCGATAAAACACGCCAGGATGCGCGCCTCGTGGATCCCGGAATCCCACAAGTCTTGGGCCAGCTCGTGATCTTTGCCCACTTGCCTGGCGATTCTTCTCAGTTCCGGGATAGAGATGCCGTAGGTTTTCTCGGGGTTGATGCCGAAGCGTGCCATGCCGGCCACGTTTTCGGGGTTGGCCAATGACCTGAGGTGCTCAAGTATGCTCTTGGCGGAAGGATACATATTGGGTTACGGGCTGGCCAAATCCACGGCGGCCTGGAAAGCCGTGTAGGCATGGGGCATGTCTTCAGCGCTGAACTCAATGCGCCGTCCGTCCAATCGCTCTGCACCGGGCAGCCTGGAAGCCTGCTCAGCCATCAATGAGTTGAGAAATTCAACCGTCACCGTTATAGGTTCGGATAATTTGAACGGATCTGGCGCTTTCCCGTCCGTCAACTGGCGAACCGCTTTGGCTGCGGCTTCGCAGATGTTTTGCTGGGACAGCTGCACGGGCAAACACTCGGCGGAGGTGCGGCCGGTAGCCTGCTTGACGACGACCACAACGATTCCTCCGAGCAGCGCTCGAGCTTCGCCGCAGGCGGTTTGGTCGCCGGAGACCATCAGCACTGGCGCATCGAAGTGGCCGCACAGTGCGGCGTTCAGCCCGATCTCGCCCATCAGTTTGTGATTGAGCCACAGGTTGGCCACGCGTGCGCTGGACCAGGTGTGATCGAGTACCGCGTTTTTCGAACCCGCGCAGGCGTGATATCCGATAAGGAGCACGCCACCGGTATTGGCGTCAATTCCCTGCAGCATGGCGAAGGGGGCGGAGTTTCCCGAATTCAACCTCGCCTGTGGGTTCAGGTCTTCCAGCAGCAGGTTATCGCCACCTGCGTGGCCGTCAGCGACGACGATCTCACCGGCGCCGGCCTGCAATGCTCCTTCGATGGCAGCGTTGACGTCGCTGGTCATGATCTTCCGGAATCTTTCATACTCAGAGTGGCCCGGTGAGACCTGGTCCCAGTTGACCACACCGGAAATGCCTTCCATGTCAGCTGCGATCAGTATGTTCATGTAGTTCCTTATATGGCCGGCTTTCGATCCCGCCAGGCCTCATCCTCTGTAGCCATCTCGAAAGCCCGGCCGATTTGCAGCAAGGTGGCTTCCGAGAAATCCGGCCCAAGCAGCTGCACCCCGATGGGTAGGCCCTGGCGGTCAAATCCGGCCGGGAGCGAGATACCGGGTACGCCGGCGTGGTTGGCTGGCACGGTCAGCTGGTCGGCATACTGCATCAGAACCGAATCGCCGTATACCGCGCCCATGGGGAAGGCCGTGGTTGGAGTGGTTGGGGTGAGCAGGGCATCCAGGCGATAATCGCCGTTCGGGTCGAAGGCCTTGACAAAGTCCTGGCGGATCAAGGTGCGGATCTTAAGGGCGCGGTTGTAATATTGCTCGCTGTATTGTGCCGCACTGACGTACATGCCCATCAAGATGCGCAACTTGGGCTGCAGGCCGAAGCCCTCGGCACGTGTCCTGCGGTACATCTCGCGCAGGTCGCCCACCCCGTCGGGGGTACGGTACCCGTACTTGACCCCATCATAGCGGTGCAGGTTGGAGGCGGCTTCCACACGGGAGATGACGAAATAGACCGGGATGCCATAGCGGGTGTGCTCCATGGGGATCTCCTCGATGATCTCCGCCCCCATCTCCGATAGCCGTTCGGCAGCGTGGGTCACTGCCTCCTTGATTTCATCTACGATGGGTTCCTGGTGCAGCTCGCCAGTTTGCGAGTCAAAATAAGTGATGCGGAAATAGTCGGGAGACAGGCCGATCCGCAAACCTTTCACTCCCTGCTCCAGGGAGGAGGTGTAGTCGGGGACAGGGACGGCCGCGGCGGTGCCGTCGTGGCGGTCCGCACCAGCGATGACGTTGAGCATCATGGCGGCGTCGGTTACGTTGCGAGCCAGCGGGCCGGGGCAATCCAGCGAGGAGCCGAAGGCGATCAGGCCGTACCGGGAGACGCGGCCGTAGGTGGGTTTAAGGCCCACCACGCCGCAAAAGGCCGCCGGCTGGCGGATGGAGCCAGCCGTGTCCGTGCCCAGGGAGAGCAGCCCTTCTCCAGCCGCTACTGCCGCAGCACTGCCCCCCGAGGATCCCCCAGGCACGCGGCTTGGGTCCCAGGGGTTACGTGGGGTGGGCCGGAAGGCGGATGATTCGTTTGAGGAGCCATAAGTGAACTCGTCCAGGTTGACCTTGCCCAGGAGAACAGCGCCGGCCGCTTCCATGCGGGCGACGGGTGTGGCGGAGTAGGGGGCCACAAAGTTTGCCAGGATACGCGAGCCGGCCGTGGAAGGAGTGCCCTGCGCGCAGAAGATGTCCTTGATGGTGACGGGTACGCCCGCCAGTGGTCCAGGGTCTTCGCCAGCGGCCAGCCGCCGGTCAATCTCCTTGGCTTGTTCCCGCGCCCGCCCAGCAGTCAAGGTGATGAAGGCGTGCACGCGCTGTTCGTCTTCCGGCTCCAGCGCAGCAGGGTTGTCGCCACCAATGATCCCGGGCCGGCCATCCACCGTCTCGATGCGTTCCAGGGTTGCTTCCAGGACCTCCAATGCGGAGACTTCCCTTTTGCGAATTAAGTCTATGAGTTCGTGTGCGGGCAGGTTGGAAAGGTTCATAGAATGAAATTTCATTCTAGCTCGGTGTGCGGGATGTCGGGGACCAGGATGTACCTATCTTCAACTTCGGGTGCTTGTTCCAGGATATCCTGCGGGTTGGGATGGGGAATCCACTCGTCCGGACGGATGGTAGGGGTGATTGCCGGAGTGTACGGGACCCCATGCGAAGTAGCCTGCGTCTCAGGATCCAAAGGGATGGCTTCCAACTCGTGAATGGCTTTCAGCTGGTTATTGAGTTCACGGCGCAGATATTCGGCTTCTTCGGGCGGCAGCTCCAGAGCGGCCAAAGCTACCAGGTGGTTGAAAAGTTCGGGGGAAATTTGGCCCGTCGATTCTTCTGGCGACATGGGATCCTCCTTACCTTGCGAGTATACCACTATCGTTTGCCGTGCTATAATGACCTCATTGCGGCTCTTTGGGATTTAGCATGGTAGGGCGGGATGTGGTGGTTGGGAAGTGGAGAGCGCGTCCCAACCACCACATCCGTTCTTTTCGTCCTGATTACAAAAAGAGTCTTCTTATCTAGCACTTTTCTGTGGAGGGACCAGATGACCGGTAACGGAATGTTTTCCCTGACCGAAGAACATGAGATGATCCGGCAGGCGGCGCGCGATTTCGCCCAGAACGAGATCGCCCCTATCGCGGCAGAGTTTGATGAAAGCGGGGAGTTTCCAACGAAGACCATCCAAAAAATGGGGGAGATGGGTTTCATGGGCATTGAGGTGCCGGAGGAATATGGCGGCGCCGGGATGGACACCCTGGCCTATGTTCTGGCCCTGGAGGAGATCAGCAGGGCGGATGCCTCCCATGGCGCTATCATGTCGGTCAATAATTCGCTGTTTTGCTACGGACTGATGAAATTTGGGACCGAAGAGCAAAAGCAAAAGTATTTGCGAGCTGTGGCTTCGGGGCAAGCGGTTGGCGCTTATTCGCTGACCGAGCCGATGTCCGGTTCGGACGCCGGTACCATGCGCAGCCG
>DASQQR010000570.1:0-7368 GCA_035643335.1 Anaerolineales bacterium | reverse complement strand
TACAGCCCCAAAAAGAAGGCCCTGCTTTTCGGCTATTTCCCGGCCTCAAGCAAGAACGTGGGCCGGAACCTGCCGGGCGCAATGGTGTTCACGTGCCTTTCGCACGACATCGTGGCTCACGAAACCACCCACGCCTTAATGGAGGGATTGCACCCCTATTTCAGCGAACCGAGCAACGTGGATGTCCTGGCGCTTCACGAAGCTTTCGCGGATATCGTGGCCCTTTTCCAGCATTTTTCAAACTCGGATGTGCTGCGCCACCAGATCGCCAAAACCCGCGGAGACCTGTCCACCGATAACCTTCTGGCTCAACTGGCCCAGCAGTTCGGCGAGGCCACAGGAAAGCGCGGGGCCCTAAGGAGTGCGATCGGCAAAACGCCAGACCCGACCGCGATACAGACGACCACGGAACCACATGACCGGGGCGCGATCCTGGTGTCAGCCGTCTTCGACGCCTTCCTCACGGTGTATAAAACCCGCATCGCCGACCTGATGCGCATCGCCACCGGCGGCACGGGTATCCTGCCAGAGGGGGCCATACACCCCGATCTGGTCAACCGGATGGCGGAAGAAGCTGCCCGGGTCTCGCATCACGTGCTGAACATGTGTATTCGTGCCCTGGACTACTGCCCGCCCGTAGATATCACATTTGGAGAATACCTGCGGGCGATCATCACCGCCGATTTCGATATGGAGCAGTACGACCGGGATGGTTACCGCATCGCAATGATTGAAAGTTTCCGGCGGCGCGGCATCTATCCCGGAGGGGTGCGCAGCCTGTCCGAAGAAAGCCTGCTGTGGTTCACTCCAGAGAACGACGAGGTGCTCTCGAATTTCTTTAGCCCGGAACGTTTAAAAATTATCCAGGAGCACGAGGCGGTGCAGAAACGCAACCGGGACGAGCGGGAGACCATCTCCGAAACCTCAGACGAACTGCGTGAGATTTTCAAGAATTGGGTGCTTCACGATCTATCGAGCGAATATATTAATAAGTGGCATGAAATAGAAAGAATCGAAGAGATCTTGCAGTACTCACTAAATCTTAAGCTATGGCTGGACAAGAAGATGCAGAGCATATTTCTTAAGGATGGCCGGCCCAGGTTAGAGGTCAACTCCGTACGGCTGAGCTACCGGGTGGATCGCAGCGGAAGATCGCACACGGACCTGGTGGTGGAGATGAACCAATGCCGGCGCGGCTATCTCAACGCGCAAAAGCAAGCCCAGGTCGATTCAGGGGCGGTGCCGGCCGCAGACGACCAGGATTTTATTTTTCGTGGCGGCGCAACCATGCTGGTCGATATCCAGACCGGCCAGGTGCGCTATGTGATCACCAAGGGCGTCGACAGCGACCGACGCTTAGGTATCCAACGACGCTACCTGAAAGAATCCGAAGTCTCCCTGGCATATACCTATTTCGGCAACCCACAATTAAATCATTTCAGAGCTGATAGCGCGCGGCTCGAACCTTTCGCTCTGCTTCACCGAAGCACGATCCTGGAGGAGGATTAATCATGAACGCTACCACAGGACGAAGGCCAAGAACTCGGCGCGGAGGGAGAAAGGGCGCACAAAGCCGGCCGAGAAGCAGACGGACAAAGAAGCTGCAGAGCGTGCGGGTTCGCATGTATCGCCAGGGATTGGGTGATTGTTTCCTGGTCACCTTCAGCAACGCGGATGGGCAAAAGCACCACATGTTGATCGATTGCGGCGTATTGCCCTTCTCAAAGGGAGGCAACCAGCGACTCGATTCGATAGCGGAAAATATCCTGGCTGAATGCGGGCGACAGTTGAACACAGTGATCGCCACGCACGAGCACGCGGATCACATTTCCGGTTTCAAAACCGCCGCGGAGATCTTTGGGCTGGATCCCGAGAAAGAGCCCAACCAGCCAGTACAGGTTGAAAAAGTCTGGTTGGCCTGGACAGAGAATATTGGGGACCCGCAAGTCAAGAAGATCATAGAAAAAGCCAATGCCCTTTCCCTGGCAATCGCAGCGTCGGTGAACGGAATGGATGCGGAGTCGAGCCAGGCCATCGAGGACATCCTGCTTTTCGGGGGTTATTACCTCGGGGCTGAAGGGGAGATGCCGGCTGCCACGGGCGATGGGGATCAGGGACTACTGGGCTTCAAAATCAGCCGGACGATGCAGGACATTATGGACAGCTTGCGCGCGTGGGGTCCAGTCGAATACCTGGAGCCCAACGATGTGCGCAAAATTCCCGAGTTTGGCTTGAAGATCTATATCTTGGGACCTTCACGCAAGATGAGAATGCTTGGCGGCCAAGCGACTGCGGGAAATGAGGCCGGCGAGAGCTTGAAATTAAGCCAATCGACGGCTTTTCTGGCCGCAGCGGCCAATTTCAGCGGGCTGAAACTGGGGGATGAACCCGAAACCGGCTTATCCCAATCGGACCTGGATGCACTTTGTGCTCAGGGTATGCCCTTCGACCGCTCCCGCTCGATTCCGCTGGATGATGCCCGGCAGGAACAGACACCGGACACGACAGACTCCGAGGGGGAGAAAATGGAGGCAGCAAAGCTACAGGCAGCCTACTGGAAGTTCTTTAAGGAGCATTATGGATATAAGGATGAAACCGGCAGCTACGGCGAGGAGTGGCGGCGCATCGACACGGATTGGCTACAGCTGGGCGAAAACCTGGCGTTACAGCAGGTCTCAACTGTGAACAACACCAGCCTGGTGATGGCAATCGAGCTGGTGGAGAGCGGAAAAGTACTCCTTTTCTGCGGCGACGCCGAGGAAGAGAGCTGGCAAACCTGGGAAAACGAAAACGCCGACCTGGATAAATTGCTCGCAAACACCGTGCTCTATAAGGTCGGCCACCATGGCAGCATCAATGCAACCGACCAGACCATACTCACGACCAAAATGACGAACAAAGAACTGGTGGCCGTCATCCCGGTAGACATGCAGCGCGCCGCAGACAAGAAATGGGAAATGCCCGCCAAGGTCTTATATAACGTCAGTCCTGACCCAGGCGATCCCGATGGACAAGGCCTGTTATTCACCCAAACCGCGGGGCGCGTGTTGGTGAATTGTTCGGATCGTTGTATGGACTGCGATGCCAGCTACGACCAGACGCTTTCCTGGCCGGGAAAAGTCAGCGTAGATGATTCGGAAGATAAGTTGTGGGTGGATTATCTATTGGAATTGTGAGCCAGGGTATGTGAGGCGTGAAACGTGAGGCGTGAAACGTGATGCGTGAGACGTGATGCGTGATAAGTAATGCGTAAGGGATGAGGGGCGGTACGAGACGTTCATTGCGCGGAGGGGGTGGGCGGGGTTGGATTGGCATAGTTTGTGCACCCGCGGAGGGAGGTTCGCCGAATTTAAGGGGAACCAGCCCCCCGCAGGGTTAGCTGCAGGAGGCTGGTTGGGAGGCCCCGCGTGGGCGAACGCGGAACCCGAGGTTGGAACGGTTTACTTGGAAACCGTGATGATGGTACCGTCGCTGTCGCCGTCCGGGTCACTGTTTTCAGCAGAGTCGTATAGAAGTGTGGCATGCGAGACACTACTGACCATCCAGTTCTCCGATCCAACGCCATTATCGATGTTCCCGCTCGTGACCGTGCACCGGCCAGAGCTGTCCGTGGTGCACGCTGAAGTTCCGGAATAGCCACCGGACCAGGTACCCTCAACGCTGGCATTCGAGACCAGATTTCCACCGGCATCAAGGACTGTGATGGTTACGTTCGCTCGCCATTTTTTGCGGCCCAAAGCTGAGCCGAAACCATCCAGGTCACCGACGTGCAGAGTCCCTCCACCCCCACTGCCATTGCTAATCGTGACATTAATGCTGTCACTCCCGGTCTGGCCGATTGTATCTGTAGCCGTTGCAGTTACAGAACGAGAACCATCTCCTGCGGAGGTGGTATCCCAATCCGCAGACCAACCATCCAACCCATTGGTGTCAGCGCCGATGCTGCCACCGTCGACGAAGAACTCGACCTGGGTGACGCCGTTATCATCGGAGGCACTGGCAGTAACGGCAATAGGTCCTGAGACCGTGGCGCCGTCGGTGGGGTTGGTAATCGTCACGCTGGGCGGATTATCGACTGTTCCGCCGCAGGAGGACAGTTGGAAGGAGCCGATCCGGGTCTGCCAGCTGGCACTGCTGACGGAATGGTAGTATTCCTGGGTATACCAGAAGGTACAGTTGTCAAGCGGGTCTACCGCAAGCATACTGTAATCTCCCCAGCGACCGGAGGAGTGAGTCTGGTAACCACTACCGGCAACAATCGTACCCTCGCCCTGGGTCATTTGACCCAATGGATCGCTTGCCAGACGACCCGTAAAGCGGATGGAGGGCGAAAGCGAGGTACTGGAAGCCGAGTAACCCAAAGCGATATCTCCGGCGGCATTCATGGCGGCACTGCCCATCCAGCGCTGGGTCGCGTCGGGGCTGAAAGTCCCCTGCTGGTTTATCGTCCAGCCGCTGCCGCTATCGCGCAGCTCATACCAGCGAACACCAGTGCGGTCATTTCCATTGGTGTCCACCGTATGGTTTACCACCAGGGTCTGGTGGTCGCCAAAGTTGCGGTATTGCAGGCGGTACATCAAGCGATCGGCAATGGCATCCACGTTGGTGCCGCCGGGCTGGGGGATGCAGTTGCGCGAACCGCCACACATGTTCGAATCGAAAGCCGCCGTCCTGAGCGCCCGATCCAAGGTGAAAGTCGAATTAGCGGTGTTGTTCCAATCCACGTGAAAGTTCCAGAGCTGCAGCTGGTCGGGGGAGTAACCCCAGGCATCGTCGTCAAATTGGGCAAACGGGTTGGGCGCGCTGGCCGGAGGGATAGGGCCGTCCAGGTCGGCGGGCAGCATTCCGCCAAGGTTTGGATCCGTGTTGTACAGGTCGAAGTAGACCATGCGCGCCGGACCCCCAGCCAGCATCTGATCACGTTCGAAGGCTACGGCGCCTGCCCCAGCCCAGTTGCAGAAGGCAAAGTTGCATTTGAACTGGTTGATGGACATGTAATAGCCATCGGGCCACAAACCGAATTTGGGGTAATCATTCAGCTTATCATTGCTGATGAGGAACTCGTAGCGATGCCAGGCGCCGAGGGGATCGCCGCTTTGGGACACGGCGATGCACTGGTAGAAGGGACCCCGCGGAAAGCGCGGCAGAGCAAACTGGCTCGCCATCCAGCGGTCGGCGAGGTGATCGTAGAGGACAATGGGATCGCCGTCGTTACTGGTCTCGCAAGGACCACCAAATCCGCTCCAGAGGGTGTTGATATTTTCGGGAGTCTGCAGCACATTCCCATTTCTATCGAAGATAGCGAAGGCGAGATTGACGATTTGAATATAGTGGTTGGGGCCGATGTCGCCGTTGGTGTCCGGTGGCAATACTCCGTTGACATTATTTATGCCTTCGAAGCTGGTCGATGTCCCGAGAGAGGCCCCGCCAATCGAAGTCTGTAAGACGGGATCGACTCCCGTGGCAGGCGCGGCGCTGCCTTCCCGGTTGGGCAAGCGTTTGGGAGGGTGGGCTGTGAAAATGTCGCCCAAAACCGGGGGCATGGGCGGGATCTGGCGCAGGGGTTTAGAGGTATCGGTACGGGTAGCGTAGCGGACGACGGGGCGCGCTGGCGCCGGCCCAGCGGCGCGCACGTACCCCGAAGTGCTGAATCCCCCTGCCGGGGCCAACAGCGAAATTAAGACAATGAGCAACACAGGATAGATTACCAACTTGCGCGGCATTTTTGGATCTCCTTTGGCGAAAGATTAAAGAAGTTCGGCTCTCCCGTTGAAAGCGGAAGACCCAGAAGTTCATCGCCCGGCAATCAGTACTGGGCGGTGATGAGAAGGACAGTTTTGGGTGATGGATTAAACCAGCTGGTCAGGGTGAGCCAAGACTTGAATATGACGAGAAAACCTCCCCAGGATCGGATTTGCTCAGAGCTTCATGTATGATAACGAATCCAGCACAAGAATATTACAATGTTTATCTGATAATTCCCTGATAATTTTGAAGGTAACTTCTCAATAGGCAGGGGTGGGGGTTTATTGGAGCGGGCGCCGCTGCGCTTATAGCCGCTCCAACAAACCCCCACCCCCCCAATTATTGAGAAGATACTTTTGAAGGGTATAATCTTTTCCGAAAGAAGGGTTGAAGGCTGCTTTCGACTGCACGCGGGGCGCGTCCGCTGCTCGGGGCGCTTGAAAACTGGAAAGGTATATCTGGCATTGCCAAACAAGGCCAAATTAAGGAGGAAGAGGCGAGCATGAGAGCCGTGCGACTCAGCGAACCGGGGAAACCATTGGAGCTACAGGAGCTCGGGATACCCGAGGTGGGGCCTAACGATGTCCTGGTGCGGGTCAAGGCCGCGGGGATCTGTCACTCCGATGCGCATTACCGGGCAGGACGCTCCCCGGTGCACCCGCTGCCGCTGACCCTGGGTCACGAGGTGGCCGGGGTTATCGCTGAAGCCGGGCCGCAGGTGAAGGATTTTAAGCCGGGGGACCGGGTCTGTCTGAACTACATGGTCACCTGCGGGCACTGCAAATACTGCCACCAGGGCAGGGAACAATTCTGCACCACCGGGAAAATGATCGGCAAGTATCGTGATGGGGGTTTTGCCGAGTTCTGCTTGGTTCCGGCGCGCAGCGCCTTTCATCTGCCGGCGGAGATCCCTTTCGATCAGGGGGCTATCATGATGTGTTCTACAGCGACGGCCTTTCACGCGCTCCACAAAGCGCGCTTGCAACCCGGTGAGAGCGTAGCAGTCTTTGGGATTGGCGGACTGGGCATCTCGGCGGTCCAGCTGGCCCGAGAGATGGGCGCGTTCGAGATTTTGGCCGTAGATATCAAAGCCAGCAAGCTGGAGCTGGCCCAAAAATTCGGCGCCATCCCGGTCCAAGCGAGCCAAACCGATGCGGTGCAAGAGATCAAACGACTTACCGGCGGCAGAGGTGTCGACGTGGCGTTGGAACTGATCGGCCTGCCAGTGACAATGGGGCAGGCTTTTAAATCGCTGGCGAATTTCGGACGCCTAGCGATTGCCGGCCTCAGCGAAAAGAGCCTGGAGATCGCTCCATATTTCGACCTGATCAACCGCGAAACAGAAATCATCGGCGTCTCGGACCATCTGGCCCAGGAGATCGACCAACTCCTGAGATGGGCACGGGCTGGCAAGCTTGACTTCGAGGAAGTCATTACGGGCAGAGTGCCGCTGGAGGCCGAGGCCATTAACCAGGCGCTGAATCGTCTCGAACACTTCAGCGAGGATCTCAGAGTCGTAGTCATACCTTGAGAGGACGAGGATGGCGAAAGTTCTCCAGACAGTTTTGTGGCGCCGGGCAGATCAAGCGGGCATCGAGTACTGCACCCTTTCGCAAAGCGAGG
>DASQQR010000569.1:0-4953 GCA_035643335.1 Anaerolineales bacterium | reverse complement strand
TAACAGGTTGAGGCCATGGGGACCAATGAGGATCCCGCCCAAAATCAACCCGACAATATCCGGCAGATGCACCCTCTCCGAGAGCAGCGGGGTGATCAAGATCACCGCCATGATCGTAAGAAAGACTGCAACTGGCTCAGTGAGTAAGGGCTCTGGCATCGATCATCACGCGTTAGAATCGATCCGATGTGTGGTCGTATCCATGTTCATCCGGCATTCAATACACTCCTTTTTCAAGCCTTTTATCCAATTATAGTTTCAAAATATTGGTGTATTGGTATATTGGGAAATTGGTATATTGGGAAATTGGCGCAGTTCTTTCATTCGGTGGGCTTGAGCCAGAGGGAGATGTGGGCGGGCTGCATGGTTTCGTCGACCACATACAGGATTGAACCGGTCAGCTGGCCCAGCTCGACTTCATCCTGCGGGGTGGCGCTGAAGGCCCCCAGGACTTTTTGCGTGTCGTACTTCTGGCGGTAGAAGCGTTTATCGATGGCGTTTTGGATGCGCAGGCGTAGGGGGGAGAAGAGGGCGGCGATGGCCAGGGTGGGGAGCACGATGGAGATCGGAGACTCGTTCGAGAAGACCTGCTGCAGAAGCACAACGCTGGAGAAGTACACCAGCGCCAGCGCGCCGGTCAGCGCGGCGTAAACCAGGGTGCGATTGATGAAGACGTCGATCTCCGACAGCTTGTAGCGCAGGATCGAAAGGGCCAGCGTTACAGGGATGAGCGCCAGGCAGATCATGACCACCAAAAAGCGAGCATCACATAGATAACCATGGCCGGGCCCGGCGTCCGCAATAACGGGAAAAACATTGGAGGGCTGAAGGTTATCACAGTCCCGGCTGCCGCAGCCGAGGTCCCGAAAACAATCCACTTGGTCTCCAGCCGTTCCACGGGGTTTTTGAAGCGACGATAGCGGTAGAGCTGCGCTGAAGCGCCGCTGCCCAGCCAGATGAAAAACACGAGGCCCAGGATCATCTGCCTGGGCGTGGTGATGATGTGGTTGGAAGGAGGAACCAGCTCGGGAAAATAGATCCAGGAGAGCGTATAAGCGACCCAAATTGCGGCCAGCAGGCGGGTGATGCGGGGGAAAAAACGCCCGTTGGGGAAGATGTAGTAGAAGACGACGATTCTCCTTTGTCTTATATGATAAGGAGCGAGCGTTTCGAGACCGTTACGAAAAGCGTTACGAGATGGCGGATTGGAGGTCTGGAAGGGTGGAAGGCTGCCGATCCGGGATGGAGGGGGCCAGGGGCGAGCTAAAAAGGCTCTCACGTAAGCGCACCACATCCCCGATCACGACGGTGGCTGGCGAGCAGATGCCAGCTGCGGCTGCCCGTCCGGCAATGCTACCCAGGTCACCCGACACCACGCGCTCGCCGGCCAGGGTACCCCGCTCAACGATGGCGACGGGCGTTTGCGGGTCCCGGCCATGTGCGACCAGCATGGCGATGACGTGCGGCAATCGCTTCACGCCCATCAGTATGACCAGGGTATCGATTTGGGCCAGTGCCTCCCAATTCAGATCGTCCCGGCCGCCGGCCTGGTGACCAGTGAGCACGGCAAAGGTTGCGGACACGCCACGATGGGTCACCGGGATGCCGGCGCGAGCCGGTACACCCAGGGCACTGGTGACCCCTGGCACGACCTCGAAGGGCACGCCGGCCCCAGCCAAGGCCTGCGCCTCCTCGCCTCCGCGCCCGAAAACGAAGGGGTCGCCGCCCTTCAGCCGCACCACGATGTTGCGGCAACGCGCCCGTTCTACCAGGATGGCGTTGATGGCGGCCTGGCTGTAAGGGTGCCGGCCAGGACTCTTCCCGACGTAGATGCACTCGGCCGCGGCCGGCACCTCCTCCACCAGCTCGGGCGCCACCAGCCGATCATAAAGGAGTACATCCGCATGATGCAAGCACCACAAGCCTTTTACTGTAATCAGCTGCGGATCGCCGGGGCCGGCACCGACCAGGTAGACTTTGCCGGTCACCGCGCTGCTTCCTTGCCCCCGCCATTGTGCACGATCTGGTGGAGGCGTGCCCGCGCAGCGGCTTCATCTCCCTGCCGGAGCAGTTCAAGGATGTCCGAATCTACCAGCTGGTACCAGATCGCTCGCCGCTGCTGAAAGGCCGGATATAAACGCGGCAATTCCTCACGCAGCGGCTGCACCAGCTCCAGGAAGCGGCCGTATTCAGACCCCAGTTCCGTGGCCATGCGCTGGCGCAGGCGAACGGCCAAAGCCGGGGCTACGCCGGAGGTGGAAATCGAGACGATCAAATCGCCTTTTCGAACGATGGACGGGGCGATGAAGTCGCAATGCTGTACGTCATCTACACAGTTGACCACAAGGTTGCGCTGTGTGGCCTCTTCCCAGACACAGGCGTTGGTAGCCGGGTCCATGGCGGCGCTGATGACCAGGAAAGCGCCCTGCAGATCGCCGGCCCGGTAGTCGCGGCGCAGGGCCGTGATGCGACTGGCTTTGACCAGGGACTCCAGTTTCCGGTTCAACCTGGAGGCGATGACGGTGACGCTGGCGCCAGCATCAAGCAGTCCTAAGACCTTCTCTTCGGCGTGACGATCCCCACCGATCACCACGCAGCGACGGTTTTCCAGATTCAGGTAAATTGGATAATACTGCATCTTGGTTAATCCCTGCTCCCCGCCTCTACTCCATGCGCCGGCCGGAGCCGTTCCCACTGGTAGAATGCGCTCCCACTGCCGGGTGACTGCCCGGGGCATCGCCGTTGGAGCGAGCTTCGGCCAGGATGATCCTGGCCTCGTGCTCAAAGCCGCCCGTCTCGATAGGGCAGTTCATGCCGCACTCCTTGGGCGCATCCCGCTCCCACCACCAGCGGCCGGCGCGCCTGTCCTCGCCGGCCTCGATGGGGCGCGAGCAGGGCGCACATCCGAGGCTGGTATAACCCTGTTCGTAGAGTGGATGAATGGGGACTCCATTTTCGAGCAGATATTGCCATACCTCTTCCTCCGTCCAGTCGGCCAGTGGATTGAGCTTAACCATGCCACCGTGATCGTGATCTAGCTCGATTTTCTTGATGGCTGCTCGAGAAGCCCACTGATCCCGGCGCAGCCCGGTGAACCAGGCGTCCAGCCCCTGCAGGGCGCTAACCAATGGACGCACTTTACGGATGTGGCAACACAGAAAGCGTTGGGACACGGACTTGTAGAACAGATTGGCCCCATGCCGCTCGACCATCTTCTCGACCTCGTGATGGTTGGGAAAGAGCACCTTCCAGCGCGTTTCGGGGTAATGGGCACGTACCTCCTCCAAGAACTCGAGCATGGCTTCCGGCAGCCGGCCCGTGTCTACGGTGATGACCTGAACGTGGGGATCAATCCGATAGGCCATATCCAGGACCGCCAGGGAGTCGATCTGCAACGAGGTGACGATCGCGGCCCGGTTTCCGAAGGTCTTAAGACCCCAGCGGACGATCTCCTCGGGAGGATCATAGTCCAGGTCCATGGCGATCTCGCCGATCTCCAGGTCATCGAAGACAATACGTTGTTCACTCACAGATGCTTCCATCATCACTCCTTTCTGCAGATCAGCCGCCGGACAACGCCGGCAGGACTAACACCTCGTCGCCGGCTTCGACAAGTGTATCGAGGCCGTCGATCTCGCGGATATCCTCTTCGTTCAGATACAGGTTGACATGATCTACCAGCTGGCCGTTTTCGTCGAAGAAATACGGCTCCAGGGCCTTATAACGGCGAACCACGCCCTGCACCAGCGCACGCACCGTGCGTGCTTGCAAGGTCTGAACTTCATACTGATCAATGCCACCGGTGAAGCGCAGAAGGGGCCCCATGAGGCGAAGCGTCACCCGGTTGTCTTGACCCACCTCCTCGACCTGCGCATTCAGCGCGATGGCTTTCAATTCCTCGTCGGTATGCGAATCGCTGAAGTCTCGGAACGAGAACTCTGTGCCCCCCCGGTCACCACGCGCACGACGTTCATCCAGCCAAGCACCCACCAACCGGACGACCACCTCGGTGGCCTCTTCGCTGGGTACGCGGCGCAGCAACGGCTTGCCAATGGCGGCCTCACGTCCCAACCCACCGCGCAGGGTGATGTCGTAGGCCTCAACGTTCTCGCCGGAGGCGCAGTGGATGGATGTGCCCTGCAGCCCGATATTGCCCACCCAGTGATGCGCGCAGGCATGCGGGCAGCCATCGACGTACAGGGTCAATCCCTCCTCGATCTGCGCGCCGAAACGCTGATCCAGCTGCTCGAGAATCTCGCGGGCCTTGGCTTTGGTCTCGGCGACAGAATAATTGCAGTACCTGTGATCCGTGCAGGCCACCGAGTGGCCGAAGACCCGGTTCCGCCGCAGCGAAAATCCGATGTCTTCGACTTGCTCTTCGACCCATTCGAGGCGTGCCTCCGGGATACCAGCGAGGATGAAATTCTGCTGGCGAGTAAAGCGGGCGTGGCCGCCGACCTCGTCGAGGACGGAGGCCAACCGTTGGAGTTGGTCGCCCGTGATCCAGCCCTGGGACACCGGGTAACCCATGGTATACAGTCCCGCTTGCTTCTGGGGTTGGACGCCCAGGTGCGAGAGGTCACCCGGGACAGGTGCCGGGGCGGCCAGTTCCTCGAGGGGGCCTCCGAGCCGCTGCTCGACCATCTCGCGGAAGCGATCCGGTCCGTAGTCGTCGATCATGAACTTGAGGCGCGATTTGGGCCGACTGAGCCGGTAGCGCAGGTCTTCTCGCCAGAGGTCAGCGATAGCGCGCAGCACATCCAGGGCTTTGGCCTCGGGCACGAAGGCCCTCAAATCGCGCGAAATACGCGGCGTTGACGATAGCCCCCCGCCAACCCGGACCGTGAAGCCGCGCTGGCCTGCGTGGATCACTCCCAACAATGCCACGCCATGAAATTCGGGACCACTGCACTGGTAGGGGCAGGCCGTAATGGTGAACTTGAGCTTGCGAGG
>DASQQR010000568.1:0-3201 GCA_035643335.1 Anaerolineales bacterium | reverse complement strand
GGCACGGCGCGCTTCCCAACGAGTCCCGGCACCCGGGTTGGGGAAAGATTCGCCTTGACCCTGGAGGAACACGCTGTTTATGCCGCTCCAGTCCCCATGGCGTTGATAATATGCCGTCAAGTTGCTAACCAGGGCCTCCTGGATCTGGTTCGAAATGAATTGGTCAAACTCGCGCCGGGTACGCTGGCGAACGAAGACCGCTACCAGCACAGCGCCAGTCAGGCCGACGAGCAAAAAAGCAAGGGTTAATTTTGAAGATAGCGAATGCATCATCTTAGATCACGAATGTTGCGGGGCGAAACGATAGCCGATGCCATACACCGTTTCGATATAGCGCGGATGTGCGGCGTCAGGCTCGATTTTGGCTCGCAGGTTGCGGATGTGCACGTCGATAGTGCGTTCGTAGCCCTCGTAGGACGACCCTTGCAGGTGATCCAGCAGCTCCAGGCGGGAGAAGGCTCGCCCTGGAGCTGTCATCAACGTCGCCAGCAGGTCAAATTCTGAGGGTGTCAGGTCGATTTGTTCGTCGCCCACCATAATCATTCGGCCGACCCGGTCCAACGTGATATCCGCGACACGTAAAATGTCCTGTTCGACGGTCAGTTTCTCTAGCCGGCGCAGTACGGCGCGCACGCGGGCGGTGAGCTCGCGGACGCTGAACGGCTTGGTCACATAGTCATCGGCTCCCAACTCCAGGCCCAACACCTTGTCATTCTCTTCCAGCTTGGCAGTCAGGATGATGATAGGGGTGTCGGCCTCGCGCGCATAGGTGCGCATAAAATCATAGCCGCCCATCTCGGGCATCAACAGGTCCAGGATGATCAAATCGGGCTTTTCCTGGCGGGCGACGAAAAGCGCTTCCTGTCCATCACCCGCGGTGAGGATCTGGAATCCTTCTTGGGTCAGATACTGCTTTAACAGGTTGCGTAATTCCTTCTTGTCATCCACGACGAGAATCTTCTTCGTCATGACACCTCCTGACTCATTGAGCGTCAGCCACGAAATCTATCTCCAGGGCCACAGCGTCATCGACACTAGCCACCTGACGAACCTGAGGGATGGTTATCCCGAAGTCCTTATATAGAATCGTGGCACTGGCCGAGCCCTGCAACCTCGTTGCATCGACCGGGGTAACAGTAGCATCGATACTCACTTCTTTGGTCACCTCCTTTATGGTTAGGTCGCCTACAATCTTGAAGGTGTAGCTGGTACCGAAACTGATTTGATCGGGCAAACCGGTCAGGTTCCTGGGGGTGAAGGTGATGTATTCGTAGCTGTTGGTGTCCAAAATCTGGTTCTTGATCGTGCGGTTACGGAAATCGTCATCCGTGACCAAAGTGCGGGCATCCACCTGGATCGTGCCTATCCGGGCGCCAGCCGGATCACTGGGATCCAAGGCAATCTGTCCGGCAACCTGGTCCGTCGTTCCCACTACTGTATTAGGTTGGCCTCTTAAAACCTCTTTAATGGTGAAATTCACTTTGGAATCGGCTGGCACGATTTCGTAAATCACCGTTCCGCTGTCGGCGGCCTGGGTACCACCAGCCTCCGCACTGGATTGGCCGGTTGCCTGGGCGGCAGCCGCGGGGGTGGCGGTGCTCGATTCCAGACCAATCGGAATGGCTGTGACGGGAGCCTCGGCCTCAGCCGGCGGCTTCAGAACCGAATAAACCACAAAGCCACCCACTATTAAAATTACCGCGATTACAACACCAATAATTCTTTTAAGCATACTGCTTGTTCTCCTTTGGATTATTACCCCTTAAGTTAAGCATGACGCACTCGGTCAAGGTCGCGCACCTAAAGTCAATTGAAGACTCACCTGCCTGCCCCCGCGCAGCACAGTGATCTCGACGGTCTGCCCTATTGAAGTGTGGAACACCAGATATCTGTTTAAGTCCGAAAAATTTCGGACCGGTTGGCCATCAAGGGCAATGATCAGATCACCGTCCAGGCCAGTATTGGGATTTGCGGCTACAAGCCCAGCTTGAGCAGCTGGGCTCCCGGGAGTGACGTTGAGCACATAGGCGCCTTGGGTCTGCGGCAAGCCGAACTGAGCTTGCTCCTCGAGAGAAATCTCGGAGTCAAAGCCAGCGCCCATGTAAGGATATTCATAATTGCCGTCATCGATCAGCCTGGGCACAATCAGGCGCACAGCGCTGACGGGGATGGAAAAACCCACACCCGAATTGATCCCGGTTTGCGAGGCGATGGCTGAGTTGACGCCTACAACCTGTCCATTCAGATTCAGAAGCGGGCCTCCTGAGTTTCCCGGATTGATGGGTGCATCGGTTTGGATCACTTCGGGCAACGAATAAGTGCTATCAACAGACAGTTCGCGTTGTGAGGGCAAACTGCGCCCGAGAGCGCTGACAATCCCCAGGGACATCGATCCCTGCTCACCAAAGGGATTACCAATGGCGACCACGAATTGCCCGACCTGCAGGCTATCGGCCTCGGCTAGCGGCAGGGGAGCCACTCCCTCAGGCAACTGCTCCACCTGGATAACGGCCAGATCCCCATCGGCATCAGTTCCAACAAGGTTGGCGCGCTGCCGCTCCCCGTTCGCAAACACCACTTCAAAGCTGCGCGTGGCTGCGACTACATGGTTATTGGTTACGATCATTCCATCCTGGCTGTAAACAAATCCGCTGCCGCTACCCGACGGGGTAATAATATATACCACTGAGGGGTTGATATCCCGGTAAACCTGGATCAGGCTAGCCTGGAGGTCACTCGAGGACGCAAGCCGATCTCCACGTTCGGCATCCAAAGAGACGGTTGGCACGGTGTGGACCAAATCCAATTGTTCCTGAGTGGCCAGGGAAGTTGCGCGTTTGGTCGAAACCGGGGTCGTCGGGACCACGCCGCTCCCAGAACTAAACATGCTGCAAGCCGTTCCAATCAAGATAAGAAACGCTATTGAGGCTGCCAGGGTGACAGACCTAACCATTGATTTATGCACGGATAATTCAATTCCCTTGTTACGAGGGTGGAGCGCAGCGGATCGCTGCGCTCCCGGTTTAGGATACTGGCTCTGTCAGAGTTCACCTCTAAGCAGCAAGCGCAGGGATACCTGCGCTTGCTCAGTTTCGCTCTGATCAGGCGCCGCTCGACGGTATCACCAGGCGGATTCCCGAGGGGCCAAAACCTCTAAAGCCTCGTCCATGAAAACCACTCCAACCACCTCCAAGGCCGCCC
>DASQQR010000567.1:0-23660 GCA_035643335.1 Anaerolineales bacterium | reverse complement strand
ATATAAGGCATCTGCTCACGATTGAGACCAGGGCCTGTTTCCCGTTAGGCGCGGGAGAGCTGAATTAATTGGAACGTGGTGCAAAACCGTGTAGCCAAGGCATTCTTATGCCCGGCATCCCTAAGCGGCGGGGAAGGGCATCCCATGCCCTTCCCACAGTTTTGCACCAGAAACTAACTAAACCAGTGAGAGGAATTGCGACCATGCTCAAAAATAGGTACCTGGTACTGTTGGGCCTGGGACTTATCTTGCTTACCGGGTGTGCCGGCCAGGCCATCACGCCACAGCCGCCCGAAGGACTGTCCTCCGCTGTCGCCAGCGCAGCCTCCGAAGCCCTGGCCACATCCGAGCCGGTAGTCGTGGAGGAAGTTAAGACCGAGGAGCCGGTCAATTACTGCTTGGAATGCCATTCCAGCCAACAAAGCCTGCAGGAAACCGCCGATCCAAATCTGGGCTCAGGGATAAATGGTCTGAATTGGGCGGGCGTATTACCCGAACGCGAACCCTGGGAGAAGGTGTTCGTCGACAGCGAGAAGTTTATTCCCACGGTTCACGGCCAGTTCCCCTGCACCAGCTGCCACGGTGGCAGCCAGGCGCCTGACAAAGAGACTGCCCATACTGGATTAATCCAGAACCCCAGCCAGGGACCAGAAGTGGTCTGTGGCGAATGCCATCCGGATGTGGACGAGGTCTTCCACACCAGCCTGCACGCCACGGTGCAAGGCTTCTGGCGGAATCTCGAAACTCGCACCACCTCGGCGAATCATCCTGCCTTAGAAAGTGCTCTCGAAGATAATTGTGTGAGTTGTCACAATACCTGCGGGGATTGTCACGTCAGCCAACCCCGGAGCGTTGGAGGTGGCTTGTTGGATGGACATCTTTTTGATCGCAACCCACCCATGGAGCTGAGCTGCAACTCGTGCCACGGCAGCCGGATCGGGGAAGAATTTATGGGTGACAACGAAGGCCTGCCGGCAGACGTCCACTACAGCCAGGGGGGCATGGAGTGCACAGATTGCCATACCAGCCGGGAGCTGCACGGCGAGCCAGCGGATTGCAAATCCTGCCATCCCGGACCGGAAGGCGCCAGTGTCCCGCCGCCCGAGCATCGCTATGATGATGTGCAGAATCCGCGTTGCGAATCCTGCCACGCGGTCGTGTCAACGGGCCAAGATGACGTCATCATGCACCAGATGCATGGCGCTGACCTCTCCTGCCAGGTCTGTCACTCTGTGGCTTACACCAATTGCGAGGGGTGTCATGTCGGTGAGAACGGTTCGGATTATCAGCTGGATGCCAGCTACACGGCTTTCCTGATCGGTCGCAACCCCATCCAGACCTTCGAGCGTCCTTATCGCTTCGTGCCCCTCCGGCACGTACCGGTTTCCCCGGATAGCTTTGACGCCTATGGTAGCGATCTTCTACCCAACTTTGACCGGCGCGAGACCTGGAAATATACCACCCCTCACAATATCCAGCGCAACACCCCGCAAACGAAGTCCTGCAGCGCCTGTCACGGCAATCCGGACCTCTTCCTCACGGCGGATAAAGTTGCGCCTGAAGAGCTTGACGCCAACCGCAATGTGATCGTTGACCAAATCCCGCCGCAGATCACGTCCGCAGACCAGATTCCAGACTATACGCGCTAAGTATAAGCAGTACACAACAGAATCTGACGGATGGCTGGCAGCACAACGGCGCTCCCAGCCATCCGTCAAGATTACCAGGCAAGTACTCCTCCTTTTCTCCCAATTGTCCAATAAAGTTCGACATTAAGTTATAATGGTAATGTCCTTTGGAGTGCCGGGAGTATCTGCTTAAGGAGGCCATCTATGCATAGCTCCGACAATATATCTTTGTCAGTGGACGTCGGTACCCGCCTACGGCAATTACGGCAGGAACGCGGCAAATCGATGCGCGCCCTGGCCCGCATGAGCGGCCTTTCCACCAACGCCTTGAGCATGATTGAGCGAGGTCTTACTTCTCCTTCCGTAAGCACGCTGTATAAGATATCCGAAGCCCTGGGCATACCTATCACGGCCTTCTTCCGGACCGAGCACCCACGTCACGAAATCGTGTATAGAAAGGCCACCGAGCGATCCAGGGTCAATTTCCAGCGGGGCGTCTGGGAAGGCCTGGGAGGTGAATCATTTCTGGGCCGGGTTGAGCCTTTCATGCTTACTCTGGAAAGTGGTGCTTCCAGCGGGCGCTCGGGCTTGATCCATTCCGGCCACGAATTCGTCCTGTGTATCAGCGGCCAGCTGGAATACGAGGTTGAAGAACAGCGTTTTGTACTCGACCCTGGGGATAGCCTGCTGTTTGCCTCTCGATTGCGGCATCGCTGGCGGAATCCGGCCAAATCTCAAACCAGGGCCGTATTTGTATTAGCAGGCTTCGAATTGGATGAACGGCCAAGCGAATTTCACATTTCATCCGGCAAACAGGATACAAAACGGCCAACGGGAGAGAAGGGCAATGCTTCCTGATCTCATGCTATAATGCTGTTCACCTAGACTGTTTCTGTGGACTGGCCATGTCGCCCTACTCTTCTGCGCCTGTAGACAATGATAATAATGATCGTGCCCGCCCGCGCCGGGCGGAAGGATGGGCATCGCTTGGCTGTTGAGCCTGTAGCTATGCTGATCAGTCGCCCGACGCGATTATCGCGGAGGGCGATTTATTTTGTCATGTGGAGGACTCGCAATGTACAAGACGCACACTTGCGGAGAATTAAGTTTAGCCAACGTGGGAGAGACGGTAACGCTGGCTGGCTGGGTACACCGCCGTCGTGACCACGGTGGGGTTACGTTTATCGACCTTCGAGATCGGTTTGGTATCGTGCAGGTTGTAGCCAACCCAGAGAATTCACCTCAAGCCCATGCATCTGCCGCTGAAGTGCGCGTGGAGTGGGTGATTCAAGTGACCGGAGTGGTCCAAAAACGACCAGAAGGCATGGAAAATCCCAACCTGGCCACCGGTGACATCGAAGTCGAGGTAAAAGAATTGAAGGTCCTCAACCCGGCCAAGAATCCTCCATTCGTCATTAACAAAGAGGAGGAGGTGGACGAACAGCTCCGCCTGCGATACCGGTATCTTGATTTGCGTAAGGAGCGCATGCGGGATATCCTGATCCTGCGCCACCGGGTTGTAAAGTTTATCCGGGATTACCTGGACAGCCGCGGCTTCATCGAGGTGGAGACCCCTGTGCTTTTCAAAACCACCCCCGAAGGGGCGCGTGACTACCTGGTGCCCTCCCGCATCCATCCGGGGGAATTCTACGCTTTGCCCCAATCTCCACAGCAGCTCAAGCAACTGCTTATGGTGGCAGGGGTCGAGCGTTACTTTCAGATCGCTCGGTGCTTCCGCGACGAAGACCAGCGTGGCGACCGCCAGCCCGAATTCACGCAGCTGGATGTCGAGATGTCTTTCGTCGAACGAGAAGATGTAATCAGCTTGACCGAAGACCTGTTCACCCAGCTGGTGGCTGCGGTGATGCCTCAGAAGCGCCTGCTGAGCAGCCCCTGGCCGCGACTGAGTTATCGGGAGGCCATGCGACGTTTTGGCAAGGACAATCCGGATCTGCGTTTCGGTTTGGAGCTCAAAGAAATCACCGATCTGGCGCCTGGAAGCGGCTTCAAGATTTTTGAGGACGCGGTTGCCAGAGGCGGGCATGTGCGCGGTCTCAATGCGACTGGTTTGGGCGATTATAGCCGGAGACAAATTGACGAGCTGGCTGAATATGTCAAGCAGTTCGGGGCAAAAGGGCTGGCCTACCTTGCCATAACCCCGGAGGGAGAGGTCCGCTCCTCCTTTGCGAAGTACCTTTCGGCAGAGAGCCTGGATGCCATCGGACGGCGCCTGGAAGCCAAACCCGGCGATTTACTCTTGTTTGTCGCGGATCAGCCCGAGATCGTGTTTGAATCTCTGGGCCGGCTGCGAGTGGAACTTGGTGACCAGCTGGGTTTGCGCGATCCGGACGTGTTGGCGTTCTGTTGGGTGATTGATTTCCCCTTTGTGGTGTGGAATGAAGAGGAGCAGCGCTGGGACCCAAGCCATCACTTGTTCACTTCGCCAATGACCGAGGACATCCCCCTTCTCGACAGTGATCCCGGCAAGGCGCGCGGCCAGCAATACGACCTGGTGCTCAACGATTATGAAGTTGGCGGAGGCTCCATCAGGATTCACGATCGCCAGCTCCAGGAGAAAGTGTTCGAATTAATCGGGCTCCAACCAGATATCGCCCGCCAGAGGTTTGGCCACATGTTGGAAGCCTTCGAATATGGCACGCCGCCCCACGGCGGGATCGCCCCCGGAATCGACCGTATTTGTATGATCCTGGCTGGCGAGCCTAACATTCGCGAAGTGATCGCATTCCCCAAGAACCAGGCGGCCAGAGACGTGATGGCGGATGCCCCCTCGCCGGTGGACTCCGAGCAGTTAAACGAATTACATATAAAACTGTTAGATTAAAAACACCGAATATGCCTACTCACCCGGCATCTTTTATGGTATAAGAATAACAACCCTGCTGTGCGCGTGTTGTGGCTACCACGTTCTGAGCCAACACCCACTTATAGGGTCCCAATCTCACGGCAGTGACGCGATAGGCCTGAGCCAAGGCGGATCTGTCGGGGCGGGACCCAACCTGCGAAGGCAGGTTCAGAACTTTGCTGCACACGGCACGGTGGGGTGCTTGCCTCCAATACCCCACAAAGGGTGTTAGGGCAGTTTCGAAGAGAGCGATGCCTCCCTTGGTTAAAACCAGGAGGCATCGTTCAATTTACCGGGGTATTTAAGGGCTGGCCTGCCATCTGCCAATCCCTAGCCACAGTACACCGGCGATCAGTGAGGCTGGTAAGAACGCCCAAAATGTTCAACAGAAAGAGGGGAATCAGGTTTAAAATCATCTCCGAAGGAGTAAACTATACACCAAAAGCTCCAGTATGGATAAAATACATTATGGAATTTTCAACAGGATGCTTGAGGAGGAGAAATGAAAGCCACCTTCTACAGACTAATGGGCTTATTTGGGCTTTTATTATTCGCCACGATCGCATGTAGTTTGCCGGGCGTTTCTGCACCCACCCCGTTTGTCTTCCCAACGCCCAATTTAACCATGACGGCGATTTTTAACCCTCCTTTACAGCCCAATCCGACTTTTACCTTACTGCCTCCACCTCAACCCGCCATCCCCAGCCCCACGCTTGAAGAAGCGCAAAATACCATTGTCGCTCCCCAGGACACGGAAGTTCCGAGCCAGACGCCTGCCTTAAGTCCGCCCACCTCCGCCCCTACCAGTACACCGGTGGCAACTCAATCCAGTGCTGGCCCCAGCATGCGCCAGCGGGACAGCGTTGCAGCGGTTTACTTCGATGTGCCGCCGACCATTGATGGCAAACTGGGCGATTGGGGATTAGACACTTACCAGATCGATAACGTTGTCTATGGAGCGGATCGGTGGAACAACCCGGCTGACCTCTCCGGCTCCGTTATGGTCGGATGGGATGAGAAATATCTCTATCTCGCATTCCGGGTAAAGGATGCCGATTATGTTCAACTGGCGCACGGGGAATCGCTTTTCAAAGGAGATAGTGTCGAAGTTCTGTTGGATACGGATGTGCCCGATGATTATTATGTCAGGGCGTTGAATACCGATGATTATCAACTGGGAATCTCGCCAGGCTCTTCCGATCCGGGGGAAGATACTGAAGCCTACCTTTGGTTCCCCGAGTCGATCGAGGGGACGCGCTCAAAGGTAGTCGTTGGGGCTGAGAAGGTAGATAACGGCTATCGCCTCGAAACGGCAATCCCGTGGAGCATTTTCGATGTCACGCCCGGGGAGAGCCAGCACTTTGGTTTTGTAGCCTCAATTTCAGATAATGATAGGTCCGGTGAGCAGCTTCAGCAGAGCATGGTTTCGAATGTTTCGACGCGCAGGCTCACCGATCCAACCACGTGGGGCGACCTGACATTAGCAAATCCGTGATCTGTTTTGCCCGAGTCTATAAGGTAAAATATCTCTGGATTGCCCGCTTTCGAACGGAAAAAGGCTTGATTAGTGGGTTGCCAGCCTGTTGCTCATGCTGGTAACCCCCAATCCTCGTCTCCTTCGGAAGCAAGTGGCAGGCTCATAGTCAAGGAATAATCGCGTAGAGGAGCGTTGATGAACAAATCCATCCCAAGGGAGTCTGGCGGCTTTTCTGAAGAAGTCACGCTAAGTCGGGATCTCAATTTATTTACGATCACCATGATCGGCGTGGGGGGGATGATTGGTGCGGGCATATTTGTTCTTACTGGAATCGCCGCCGGGGTGGCCGGCCCAGCCTTGGTTTTGGCCTTCCTTTTGAACGGTATTGTCACCACCTTCACTGCAATGTCCTACGCGGAACTGGGATCGGCCTTTCCAGAAGCGGGTGGTGGCTATCTGTGGGTTAAGGAAGGGCTGGGAGGTGCCCAAGGATTCTTGGCTGGCTGGATGAGCTGGTTTGCCCATGTTTCTGCTGGTAGTCTGTACGCCCTGGGATTTGGCCGTTTTGCCAGCGAGCTGTGGGTCATTGCCGGGATCCCCACCTTCGGATTATCTGTCCCTCAGCTCACGCTGGCTTTCATGAGCGTGATCATCATGATTTTCACCCTGATCAACTATCGGGGCGCTTCTGAGACCGGCACGGTGGGCAACATCGTCACCCTGACGAAGATCAGCATCCTAGGATTGTTTGTGATCTTTGGCGTCCTGGCTATGTTGCGCACCGATGCGTGGCACACCCGTTTTTCAGAGGGATTCCTTCCCAATGGGATTCTGGGGGTTTTTGCGGCCATGGGCCTGACCTTTATTGCATTCGAGGGCTATGAGATAATCGCTCAATCAGGTGAAGAAGTCATCAACCCAAAGAGGAACGTCCCTCGAGCGATTTTCTGGGCGATTGGGATCGCGGTTACCATTTATATTTTCGTCAGCGTGACCGCAATTGGTGCGACCACGCCCCCACCCGGGATGAAAACTTACCAATACCTGGGAGAACAGAAAGAGCTGGCGATCGTCGATACCGCAAGCCAGACTTTTCCGCTTGGTATTGGAGCGGTAGTCTTGCTCTTCAGCGGGCTGGTTTCCACAATGTCCGCGCTGAACGCAACCACATATTCCTCTTCGCGGGTTTCCTTCGCCATGGGGAGGGATCACAATCTGCCAGGCATTTTCGCTCTGGTTCATCCTCAACGGCATACCCCATTTTGGGCGGTTCTCTTCTCTGGGGGGCTCATGCTCCTGATCGCCTGGATATTACCAATTGAAGATGTTGCTGCTTCGGCGGATATCATGTTTTTGCTGCTTTTCTTGCAGGTAAACGTTGTGGTTATGACCTTACGGCACAAAATGCCTGACATGGAACGCGGCTTCAGAGTACCTGGATTTCCAGCGGTTCCGGTTATCGCTATTGTGTTCAACGCCTTCCTGGCTTTTCATCTCTTCTCCATTAGCCAGATTGCCTGGTATTTGGGTATGGGCTGGATCGTAACTGGTTTGCTGGCGTATTACACTTACTTCTCCAAGATTGAGGCGATGGAGAGGCCAAAGGAAATATTGTTGGAGGAGGTGCTGGTCAGCCGGGCCTATTCCGTGCTGGTTCCAGTATCTACCCAGGAGCAAGCTCGCATTTTGGGCGAGATCGGGGCGCTTATCGCCCGTGCCAACCAGGGAGAGGTATTGGCGCTACACGTTGTGCGCGTGCCTCCGCAGCTCACTTTGGGGGAAGGCCGGGTGATGCTCAAGGAGGGCCGGCCTTACCTGGACACCGTCATCCAACAGGCAAAGAAGCTGGATGTGCCGGTGCATACCATGATCCGGCTGGGACGCCAGGTTGCTGAGTCCGTGCGAAAAACTGCGGAGGAGGATGCCTCGGATCTGGTTGTTCTGGGATGGCCTGGATACACAAACACCGCGGGGCAACTGTATGGTTCAGTAATCGATCCGATCGTGGACAACCCACCCACCGACATCGCCGTAGTCAGATATCGAGCTCGGCGGCCCCTGCGATCGATCCTGGTGCCTGTCGCAGGCGGGCCCAATAGCCGGCGGGCGACGCGGATGGCCATCAATATGGCGCTCAGCGAGAAGTTGGGTCCTCCGAAGGTCATCCTCATGCATGTAGTCCCGCAGGGAGCCAGGATGCGCCACCGGGTGCGTGCCGAACAAGTATTCAACTACGTTCTGGAAGGCATCGACTATGAAAATATCGAACGCAGAACCATTGAGGGTTTAAGCCTGGTGGAGACTATATTGGAACAGGCCAAAGACTGCGACTTGATCGTGATTGGAGCGACCGAGGAGCCGCTGTTTAGAAATCTTTTATTCGGCAACGCCGCCGAGCAGGTGGCTAAACGCGCCAAAGTGACCGTCATTCTCGTAAAGCGAAGGAGCGGGGCGCTGCATTCCTTCCTGCGCCAGACGGTGTTGGAACCGACCACGCGAGAAGTGAAGGCGACCAACGGGTCGGCGACCAATGAGGCTGGGGGCAGTGAGGTGGAAACCGATTCTCATTCTTCGTCGGGTTCAATCATTCCGGGTTGTTCGACATCAACTACCTCACCGTGAACGTTGATGATAATCTTGAAACCGATCATACCCATGTAAGCGCGGGCTTCCTCTGGGATGCCCGTTTCCAGCAGGGCGTCAAATTGCTGGTCGATATTCTTGAGCTGTGATTCAATAATTGCCCGCGAGAATATATCCTCTTGGCCCAGCATTTCAGCAGCTTGCTGGCTGATGAGGCTTTCATGGCCCTCGATGGACGCCTGCATCATTTCGAGGATCTGGCGATCGACCTTTTCGGAGGGGATGTGGCGTCTAAAACCATCGTCATCGACGACATAGTTCGGCTCGTCACCAACGTAGGCGGTTTCAACTGGTTGGTTCTTTTCATCGAACACTAATCCGGCGAATAACGGTTGGCGTGGCATTTCTGTTCCTGGCGCTGCTTAGTAGGGCTCTGGCGTTTCATAGGGGAAAAGCCCATTACGCAGAGAACGGAATCTCCTGGATCCTCAGATGACATCCACTCGGGTGCCGAAATCCTCGTAAACTCGCTGCTGGTCTGGCGGCACAACGGGGAGAGTCCAACGGTAGATCCATTTGGCGGCTCTGGAGGTCAAATTGATACAGCCGTGACTGCGCGGCCGGCCATAATCATTATGCCAGTATGTGCCGTGAAATGCAATGCCACTTTCCGTGATATATGAAATCCAGGGAACGCCAGGTAGATCGTATCCGTTTGCAGCCAGATTGCCGGCAGCCATGTGCCTGGTTGGACGTTTATGGAAAGTCATATGACGTCCTGCTGGAGTCATGTAACGACCATTACTAAACTGGGCACCAGTGGCGGCTCTGGCCATGAAGACGGGCTGATCCCACTCATAGGCAATCACCAGCTGTCGAGAATTGACTACTTCTATTCTCTTTGCTACGGGCGGCACATCCGGTGAGAGAGGCACCAATTCCTCATCTGGGACAATTCTCAGATGTGGGGCGGGGACATACAGGGTAAAATCCCACTTGTCATCGAGGATACCATACCAGAGATCACCAAAGCGATCCTCAACTTTAGATACCACCCAGTAGGCAGTTTCATAATAGAAGCGGTAAGCAAAGGGAAAATCCTTGCCAGCGCCCCAGTGGGCATCGGTGAAGGGAACAGTCACTTCAGCGAGAACACCTTGTAGGGGAATCTCGGCTGCAGGTACATTTAATTCAGTTTTAACGGGCTGAACAGCGCCTGAGTGTGCATAGCCAACGTCCCCGAGCTGATACCAGATCCGGTTGTAGGCAGGTTCTTCATCGCCTACAGTAACTTCATTGATTGGAAGAACCATATCCTTCCAATATACTTGTAGCTCTTTGCCGTTAAATGAGGGCGTGTCAAACACAGAGATCTTCGCATCGATGACCCGTCCCTGCTGGCTTGGTAGTAACTCTCGAAAAACACGGGTTGGCGGGAGCATCAAACCCACCAAAGAAACCCCGCCGAACTTGAGAAAATCTCGGCGGGAAAGATCGCGATCCCGGTTTGCGTTGATGCTGGACATAACTAATAATGGATGTTAACTAGAGTTCCAACAGAGGCGAAGTCGAAAAGCCAGTCCGAGTCTGAGATGGCCAAATTGATACAACCGTGGCTCATCGGAGTGCCGAAATTACTGTGCCAATACGTCCCGTGTAAACCGTAACCTTTGTAGAAATACATGACATTTGGGACATTGGGAAGGTAATAACCCGGGCCAGCCATATCGGCATACCTGTACTTAACGTAGATATTATACTGTCCGGTAACCGTAGGGTGTTGCCAGGTTCCGGTCGAGACTACAAAAGAACGCAGCAGCTCAGAACCTTCAAAAGCAAAGGTCTGTTGGGTAGTGAGATTTACGTCAATCCAACGTTCCTTTTTGCCAACATTCGAGGGTATGGAGGGTACTTCTGAGATCGGCTCCGGGGTATCCGTTGGCGAGGATGTATCGGTTGGCACCGGGGTCGGCGTTTCAGTAGGCGTTTGTGTGGGGGTTGGCGAAGGTGTGAAGGTCGGCGTTGCAGTAGAGGTAGGAGTAGGTGTAAAAGTTGCCGTTGGGGTGGGCGTGCGCGTGGCTTTACTCACGTTAATCTGTGCCACTGCCGCAGGCATCCTGGATGAGAAATTTATTGGCCGAGGCACCGACCCAAATCCAACCAGCAAGCCAGCCAGGAGAAAAATAAAAACGGCAATCCATGGAAGCACGGCCTGCCGTTTGAGGACGAGGGCTTCGTCCGAGTACAGCCCGCCAATGCTGGCGCGTTGAGCGCGCAACCCTTCACGGATTTGCCTGTGGCGACTGATCGCCCAGTGCATGCCTTTTCTGGCTCGCTTGCTTCCCGGGTTTATCTCAAGAGCCTGTTTCAAGTAAACGAGGCTTGCCCGGGGATTAGCCGTTCCTGCCAGGAGTAGCCAGGGTTCTTCTCGATCGGGTCTTAGAGCCAAAGCCGTTTCGGCCCAGCGGCGGGCTTCACGCCGGTCGCCCCGGCGCAAGGCTTCCTCACCTCGTCTCAGGGCAGTTTGAAACGGGTTTGGCTCATCACTCATGGTTGGGTCGGTTGAGGAATATCTTCGTTACGCACGTAACAGAGGATGCCGTCGCTGATTCCTTTTGCGATCAGGTCCTGGTGCTGGGTCAAGATCTGGCGGTCCAAGTTCAAAAAGCCGACCTCAATGATCACAGCGGTCGTGTCCGCATCGATCTCGTTGAAAGCATGGTAGCTGGTCATGTCAGCGGTGACGCTATGGCTGTGATATTTCATGCCGGTGTTCTCGATATAGCGATTGCGGATACAAGATGTCAGGCGATTCGCCTTTTCGGGATACTGGCTGGAGAGTGCCGCGGCGAGCTTGAATCCGGTCGCCTCATCGTTCACGTAGTCACAGGAATCGGCGTGAATGGATACGAGCGCCAAGGCTCTGTAACCGTCTAAGCGAGGGTCGAATTCCTTAAGTAGATCCACGTCGAAGCCCTCGTCGAGCAGGTTTTGCATGACACGCGTGGCCACATCCTGGTTGACCTGAAATTCGGTCAGACCGTCCGGGCAGACCGCTCCAGGATCGTTGCTGTCATCCCAGTGGCCAACCACGACCCCAATAAGCGGACGAGGGCGAGGCGTCGGGGTCGGATAGGCTACCGCGGGCGTGGCTGCGTTTGGAGCAAGGGCTTCAGAAAGCCTCTCAGTAAGGCTTCCTGGGAGTAGACTTGCCGGAGTCCAGGCCGTGAACATTGTTGCAAGTACGAAGGCCACGCTGAGAGCAACCTGGAGGTAAAAAAAGGTGCCCTTTGGGGACTGCCTGATGGGAGAATTTGCTGGATTTTGTGACGTAGAGGACTCCTTATTCATCTCATACTACCTTAAACACTTACTTAAATCAAGTGTTTCGGGCCCTAAATGACAAATTTATCGGGTCTCCGGGATTTCACGTGTGAGAGTGGAATCGGCGTTATAATTGGTCGCAAGTTAAGTTCCAAGGAAATTGATTACACCTAATTGCCTACTTTGCAGGAGGTCGCCGGTAGCGCCTCGGTGCTGATTGGTAGTAGACCTATGTCAGCGGAAAACGGCATCTTTGTGGAAATAGGAAGGACAATTGACGAAGAGCGGCAGTTGCTGTTAAGATACGCACGCCTGGCTCTTGAGGAGAGCGTGGCAGGGAAAATCCTGACCCCGGTTGACGTCGATGAACTTCCAACCAAATTGCGGGAGAAGGGGGCAAGCTTTGTAACGCTTATGTGTACAGAGCAGCTGCGGGGTTGTGTCGGATCCCTTGAGCCTGTTAGACCCCTCGTAGAAGATGTGCGCCTGAACGCGATAGCCGCCGCCATGCAAGACTTCCGATTTCCTCCGGTCCGTCCAGAGGAAGTACCACTATTACGTATGCATATATCCTTGCTTACACGGCCGGTCGCGCTGGATTATGCAAAACCTGATGATCTTTTGGCGAAGCTCCGTCCTGGTATTGACGGGGTGGTTCTAAGGGAGGGCTACTTGCGAGCGACATTTCTGCCCCAGGTGTGGGAAAAAATCCCAGATCCTGATTTGTTCTTGTCGCTGCTCAGCCAGAAAATGGGCGCGCCGGCCAACTATTGGCGCAACAGAAAACTTGAGGTCTTGACTTACCAGGCTGAGGAGATCCGCGAGTAATTCTATAAGCTGAAAAGTGACTTCTCAATAGCCAAATGTTGGGAAGATATGCTAAAAACTATATTTGGGTAAATCTGTCCACGTTCAACACGAAGAGCGTCGCTCTCTTTAAACCAGTCTCCACCTTTAAAGCGTAATTTTGACGGATAAGGTCAATGGCTGGATCGACCTTTTCGTCCTCCACGCCAATCATCATGGTGGTTGATCCCCGGCGTAAAAAGCCGCCAGTAGATGCGATTCTGGTCACGCGAAACCCCTCTGAGATCAGCGCTTGTGAGACAGGTTCGCTGTCTTCGTCTGGAAGGACCGCGAGAATCAATTTCATAATTCAATCTCTGTAATAACTTGTTCCACAGGTCAACATTCCTCGTAACGTTCGACTTCAAATGTGAATATGGTGGCGCCACCCACAGTAACGTGCGTTGGAGCTGGCAGAGGAATGGGTAAACTCTCCATGGGAGGAGCAAGATATTCTACGCGTCTACGGCAGGCCTGATTTAGAGCGCGCACGATCCTCTCCTCCTCCCCTTCGGAGAAACCGATCAGCAGGGTGACATTTTTGCGTCCTAAGAACCCCCCCGCACTGGGCAGATTCGTTACTGACAATCCTAATTTGGTCAAGGAACTGACGGCATTCTCCAAATCTTGCTCCTGGATGACGGCTGCCATCAGCCGGGTGATGGGCGGTCGATCTTTGGAGCGGATTAACTCAGGCCAGCTCACTGACTTATTCGACAGTGCTGCGTCTACCTCTCCAACGAGTTGTTCATAGATCTGCTCAGATATTACCCCATGTCTGAGTAGATTGCTGAAAGTACTACGTTGGGCAATGAGCGCTTCTCGTCGAGCGCCATCTAATTCCTCTGCTTCGACGCCTGGATCTTCCGCCAATACCTGTTTTACAGACTCGATCAAGGCTTGGCTGTGTTCTTTGAGGATCGGGGACAGCGTCTGCCAGGTGTGGTCGGAAATCAAACCGTTCTGTCTCATACGCTCAAGATGCTCATATGCTGCTTGAACGGCGACCGCCCTCGCATGGCGGCGTTCATATTCGATTTGTGTTTCGGTGCGCAGGATCAATCCCATGCTGCGAACCAACGAGCCCATGCTGAAACCCTGCACCAGCAAGGTGAAGACTACCACGCCAAAGGCCATCACTTGCAGCTGGGCCCGGCCCTCAAGCGCGGCGGGTAAGCCTAAGGCAAGGGCCAGCGAAATCGCACCGCGCAGACCACCCCAGTACAGCACGTGCTGCCAGCGCAGAGGGATATCTCGTCCAGTCCATGCCAGACCGTAAATGACGACCGCTCTCGCCGCGAGCACGGCGAGAATAGCCGTCAGGATCGGCTGCCAGTACACAAAAAGCACGGGTATGTCAATTTGCAGACCGATCAGCAAAAAGGCGAACGAGTTGGCGATAAAGCCGGCATATTCCCAGAAATTGAAGACCACTATGCGAGTAGTAGGAGACATCCCCCCGGGACCGATATTCCCGTTTACCAGACCAGCCGCGAGCACGGCCAATACACCACTCACGTGAAATACTTCTTCGGCAACCAAGTATGCTCCGAAGGCCAATACCGTTGTGAGGGCCGTTTCTATTAAATAATCGTCGATCCGGCTGATCATTTGAGAGATCAGCATGCCCAGGATTAATCCGACCACAAAACCACCGCCGGCAATGCGGATGAAATCGATAACGCCAGATACGATATTGAATTCTCCGGTTAACGCGATGGTGGTCATCAGGCCGAAGATGACGATAGCAGTGCCGTCATTAAAGAGGCTCTCTCCTTCCAACAGCACTTGGAGGCGCTTGGGCACTCCAATTGTGCTGAACAAGGCTATAACGGCCACGGGGTCAGTAGCAGCGACCAGCGCGCCAAATACAAGGGCGTGCGTGGCCGAAAGCCCGGTTCCCCAGGTGACTACGCCGCCGACCAGCAACATTGTAAGAATGACCCCTGGGATCGCCCAAGCCAGGATGGGTGCAATATTGCGGCGCAGATCGTTGACGTTCAAATCAAAGGCTGCTTCGAAAATTAGAGGGGGAACCAGCAAACCGAGGATTAGATTCCGGGGGACATGGACCTCCACTTGGGGCAGCAATGCCAGGGCCAGCCCCATCAAAACTAGGCCAACGGTGTAAGGTACGCGTAAACGCCGGGCAGTTATGCCAACTAAAGTGGCAATGAAAAGCAGGACGATGACGATTTCCTCGACAACGAGAATGGTCTCATCTTCCGGGGTTGTTTCGATCCCGTTTTCTGCCTGGTCGCCTGGAAGCAGTTCGCCAGGAACGGGTGGTGCAGGCGTAGACTGGATTGAAGCCCCAATAAATGATCTTTCAACAGATCCTGGTTGCAAGGAGGTGCAGGCAGAAAGGCACATGATTGCCAGGACAAAGAGAAGGAAGCGCATAAACAAGAAGGATTTTTGTGATCGCATCGTCTTGACACAGAATAGGCAGTCTTCGCTATTTTACCGTAACTGACCAGGGGAAGGAGCTGTGTCTGATCGGGCACGCGATTTAGGATGAAGGATGGGTACGGCAACTGCTCGCTTGGTCCGGCAAACAATCCCAGAGAAATCTTTTGGGACGAGGCCAGGGTGAGATTCCAGCTCTGCTTCCCGTTAATGCTAGAATTATTGAAATTCGAGACATGATAATGGAAGGACGAATGATGGCACATCTGCTGGTCGTAATTTTGGAAGATTTGACTCGCCTGCCTGATCTCATGGCATCCTGGAAAAGAATCGGGGTTCCAGGGGTTACCCTTTTGCAAAGCCTCGGCGGATTTCATGCCGAGAGCTGGTTGCATCGCATGGGCCTGGGGGGAATCAGCCGCATTTTCGAACAGGTCGAGCTGCGCCAACGTATGTTGTTGAGCCTGATTGAGGGTGATGATTTATTGGAACAGGCCATCGCGGAGGCTGATGAAGTCGTCGGAGGGTTTGATCGTCCCCACAGCGGGATTCTGTTTTCAATCCCCGTAGGTCAGGCCCTGGGTTTGCGCAAGTGGACACAGGATGAGATCCTACGAAGCAAGCGAATGGAGGGCAAGGGCTTGGAATCCGCCGGCTTAAGGCTGACTACACCGGTTTCAGAAATTATCAATGTGCTCAGCCTCGACCCGGCGATCGTATCTCCGGAGGCTTCTCTCCAGGAGGTGGTTGCGGAGCTTCTTGCTCATCCCAATGTTCAGGTGGTGTGCGTGCAGAACGAGGAAAAACATCTGGTTGGTTTGATTGACATGATAAACTTGTCCAATGCTCTGTTCCAAGAGATTTTCCCGGAAGAATATCTGGGGGAATTGACGGATTTGGAAGAGGTGCTGCGTTACGCCGATCGAACAAGAATTCGTACAGCAGCTGATATCATGCAGGAACCTGCCTCGGTGCGAATGCAAGGTAATCTTCAAGCAGCTTTTCACATTGTCCACCAGCGCGGCTTGCCAGGAATACCGGTGGTCGACGATCAATATCACATTATCGGGTATATCAACCTGCTGGAGTTGATGGTAGGGTGTCTTCGTTCAATTGAGAATCGCCGGGAGGAAGCAGGGGGTGAGGCGTGAATCAGTACCTTTTGGCCGGGGGGATATTTCTGATCACCTACCTCATTATTGTCAGCGAGCGCCTCCATCGCACTTTGGCAGCCCTTCTGGGTGGGATGCTGATGATTCTCTTGGGCGTGGTTTCTCAGGAGGAAGCCTTCCGTTCAATCGACCTGAATGTAATCTTTCTGCTGGCCGGCATGATGATGATTGCCCACGTAATGGCGGAAACCGGTATTTTCCAGTGGCTGGCTGTTCAGGCCGCACGTTTGGGGCGAGGAAACCCGATTGCAATTATGGTGATCCTCTCGATCATCACGGCCGTCGCTTCTGCCATGCTGGATAACGTCACAGTTGTTGTGCTGATCGCGCCAGTGATTTTGTATGTTGCCAGGACTCTGGATACAAATCCGATGCCTTTCTTGATTGCTGGAGTGATGGCCTCCAACGTAGGTGGGGCGGCAACGCTTATCGGCGATCCGCCCAATATCTTGATCGGTAGCGCCGCGGATATTGATTTTGTGAAATTCCTTGTCAACATGGGTCCCCCCGTGGTTTTTGCGTTAATCGCTGGCTTGCTGGTGTCAGTATTTCAATTCAATCGCCAGTTGCGAGTACCTTTGCACAGGCAACGAGCGATTATGAGACTGACGACTAAAGGGCTGATTCATGATCCAGTGATGTTGAGCAGATCGCTGATGGTGCTTGCGCTGGTCTTGTTAGGCTTTTTTTTGCAGGGTTGGTTACATTTGGAACCGGCATCAATTGCCCTATCGGGAGCCACGATATTATTAATCTGGACACGTTACGATCCCCGTAGAGTACTTGAGAACATCGAATGGACCACGTTGATGTTTTTTGTGGGCCTGTTTATTACGGTAGAAGCCATTGTAAAAGCGGGAATTATTAAGGAGTTTGCCGATGTAATCCTTTTGATCACCGCCGGTGATCTCGATACCACGGCTTACTTTATCCTCTGGTTTTCCGCGATTGCGTCTGGCATTGTAGATAATATCCCTTACACTGCCACAATGATCCCGGTCCTGCAGGGTTTATCTGGCGAGTTGACGCTTGAACCTTTGTGGTGGGCTTTGGCTCTGGGTGCGGATCTGGGTGGAAACCTGACCCTGGTCGGGGCTTCGGCCAATGTCGTTGTAGCCAATCTGGCGGAGCGGAGTGGTCATCGTTTGAGTTTCCTGGAATTCCTGCGCTACGGACTGGTTTACGTGGCTGTTTCCCTTTTGATTGCTTCAGTTTGGCTATGGTTACGATTCTTTTGAGCGGTTGGTCACGTGATATAATTTTCCGGCTCAACGAGCCATCTCCAATGGTTCGCCGATTAGGTGATTAGGGTAAGGAGAAACCTGGCCGGATGACTCCATTCCTGCAATTGATTTTTCTGCTTGCCATCCTGTTGACTGCTGCAAAGTTGGCTGGCTATCTCAGCGCAGCAGCAGGTCAACCCGCCGTTTTAGGGGAACTTCTTATCGGTTTGATTCTCGGGCCATCCTTAGTGGATATATTGCACGTCCCAATCTTTGATGATCATTTATTAGGAGAAACCGTCGAACATCTGGCCGAGATCGGCGTATTGTTGTTGATGTTCGTTGCCGGTCTGGAACTGCACATAGATGAACTGGCTCGCAGCAGTAAGGTCTCGGCCTATGCCGGAATCCTGGGTGTGGCCATTCCGATTGCTCTGGGTTATGGGGTTGGGTTGGGATTCGATTTTGAACCCCGCCAGGCGGTATTCCTTGGATTGACCCTGGGTGCCACGAGTGTGAGCATCTCAGCCCAAACCTTGATGGAGTTGGGGGTGTTGCGCAGCCGGATTGGAATGGGTTTGTTGGGAGCAGCGGTCTTCGACGACGTCATGGTCATCCTCTTGCTTTCCGCGTTTTTGGCACTGAGTAGCGGGACGGGAAGCATTGCTACCATTGGCTTGATTTTTTTGCGCATGCTTGTATTTCTAATCTCTTCCGTCGCCCTGGGGATGTGGCTTTTACCTCGCCTGGTCCGAAAGATTTCCAGGCTACCTATCAGCCAGGGGACAATAACCTTCGTTTTCGTTGTGATGCTTCTATACGGACTTGCCGCTGAGGTGGTTGGCAATATGGCCTCCATTACAGGTGCATTCCTGGCCGGATTGATGTTTGCGCGCAGCCCCGAAAAAGAACGCATTGAACGCGGCATGAGTGCGCTCTCCTATGGATTGTTCGTGCCGGTATTTTTCGTGAATATCGGCTTATCGGTTAACGTTCGCCAGCTGGATGCCGGCGTTCTGCTGCTCATGCTTGGGATCGCCCTGGTGGCGGTTTTCGGAAAGTGGGTGGGGGCAGGTTTGGGAGCTCGTCTGGCCGAATTTTCCTGGCGAGAGGCCATCCAGTTGGGAGCAGGGATGATCTCGCGCGGCGAGGTGGGGTTGATCCTGGCTTCCGTAGGGATGATGGAGGGTTTGGTAAGTGAGAGCGAATTTTCTGCTATCGTCGGAATGGTCTTAATTACCACATTAATAACGCCTCCTTTACTAAGGGCCCTGTTCGCTAAAGAGGAGGCCAGGCCGGTCGCCGAAATATCCCTCGAACAATGAGGAGATTGAAAATGTTCCTGGTATTGTTTGTCCTCAATGACGCAGAAAAATTAGAAGCTATCCTGGAAGCCTGGGAAAAAATTGGCGTGCCTGGTGTGACCATTTTGCATAGCACGGGTTTAGGCCGAGCGCGGCAGAAGCCGGGTATTTGGGACGACCTGCCTTTGATGCCCAGCCTGAGAAGTTTGCTCGAACACGAGGAGTTCTTTAGCCGCACGTTGTTTACCGTGGTAACAGATGAGGCAATGGTGGGAAATTTGGTAGAAAGAGCTGAGAATATTGTTGGAAACCTTGACCAGCCCGGGACTGGTTTGGTGGTCGTGTTGCCGGTGGCTAAGGTCTACGGTCTGAAAAAGATCCAAAAATCCCAATAATTCAGGTAATTTGCTTTCATTCTCATTCAAGCGTGATCACCTGTGGATCAGGATCCTTCACGTTGACGGTTTGACCATCTGGAAAGACGAGCTGGGTCATAGTTCGCTGCCTCAAGACCGTAAGCCCTCGATATTTTACCGTAACTGGCCAGGGGAAAGGATTGAATCCAGTAATGAATACCTTAGAAGAATTGACGATGTGGAGTCCCAATGCTTTTAGAAATAGTCCAACCGGTGCCAGGCCACCCAAGGCGTTCCGTTCCCCCCAGCCTTCTCCACTTTCAGCATTGTAATATCTGAAGAAATTGCCCTCTTCTTTTATGGATTTGACAATTGCTTTCATTGTTCGAGCGAGGAGCTCAACTGCTTCACTCTGGTAGCCGTAATCTGACATACCCTCGCCGATTAGCCTGTTCCAGATCATATGGACGCTGGAGCATGTGCCTGCCTCGGACCTAATAGATGCGATTGGGCAAGCCGGTAAACCGAAGGAACGCCAGAAGAGTGATGGAGATGTTATCGTAAGATTGACCAGATCTTGGGCGTGTTCTTCAGCCGGAATTTCCGACCACAACGGCAGCAATAGCGTGTGGTCCATGTCCGTCAGGCGTACACTTTCGAGGATGATTTGGTCCTCGTCTTGTAATCCCTGGACTTCGACGCTTTCCAAGATGGCATAGATATACTCGCTGGTGGCACTGCCCCATCCCATATACCATTGAAATTGTTCCAGGGATAGGCTTTCAACTCTATGGTTTCCGGAAGCGCTCATGCCATGGAAAAACACCTTGGGCCGGCGAGTCGTCTCTCCACTGGCCCTAATCCGGACCAACAATCTGACCGGCCAATCGAATTGATGTCGAATCGGTAATTCGCCGCTCCCCCAGCGTTCGCCAATCCTGCCTCCGGCGGAGGCAAAGTGAGTGTCGCGATCTCGATAATGGTAGCAAGCGGTTTTAGGATCCCAGGACGACTCTGAAGCAATGCGCAAGTTCTCCAAATGCCCTCTCAGGGAGGTTCGGATCGCATTGTCCCCCACAAGGGCTGCAATTTGGATCAGGGACTGACATTCCCGATGGAGAAAGGCACACAGGGAAGGGCTCTCGGCTGTGGTAATGTCAACGTTTTCAGCCCAAGAATGCCAGCGTGCGAAAATTGGATGATCGTCGAATCCCGCTTGCATTGGATGGTCCCATTCCGGTATTCCATCTCCGTCTCGATCCCTTGCGGGCTCGAACCACTGCAGAAAGAATTTCAGCAGCCCTGGATAGATGTCATCGAGAAAGCTTTTCTCCTCTGTCACTTCGTAGATCCGCCAGGCGATACTTGCCAGCAACGGGGTAGCCAAACGGTTGCTACGCTGGCCTCCCAAACCGGGTTTCCAATCGACAAACCCATCCTGGCCCTGAGTGGCCAAAAAGTTATATAGGATACCCTTAGCCAGCTCCGGATAACCTGGCAGAATAAAATCCAGCAAGTAATATGCCTCGAGCGGGCTTTGCCCGTTCCACAGATGACCATAATCGCTCCCATCTCCGCGCAGCGAGTAGCCTTGATCGGGTTGGCGAGACTCTACAAAAGATAAATGAGGCAGGTGAGGGGTTGGCCCTATAATAAGCCCAAGAGCATTGTTCATCGCCATGGCAAACGCGAAATCCCAGTCAGGATCCCCGGTAATGATTTCGAGTTGTCCGGCATTCGTCATTTCAATCTGGGCGCGTTCAGCCTCCCAATTTCTTGTGACTATGTTTCTGGCCAGTTCAAAGGAATCCTCCGGGGTCTCGAGCGCAGCATGGGACCAGGTGACCTGTCGGGAGCCGTTCGAGGGTATATCAAAACCCAGGGATAGCGCTGGATAGGGCCCCGACGCAATTGCTGGCCCGCCAGTCAGGAAAAGCAGGGGCGAGAGGTTGGCGCTACGTCCGCAAATTACCGTAGTGGCCTGGATTTCTAGAGATGCCATACGTTGGCCTTCATCAATCGGACTGAGCAAGGTAACCACATCGAGACGGATTTGGCGAGCCAATGGGCTTCGATTCATAACCCGCAGTCGCCCGGAAACAGCGTGCGACTGGGGAACCCAATAGTCGGCGATGACGTCTAGATCATTAAACGGAGAAAAGGATACCGATATAAAATTTGGAAATACTGTCGAAATGATCGGCGGATGCGCAAATTGCGCTGGATCGTTAACTGTTTTATCATCTTCGGTGAACCTTGGGAAAACGCGCAATCCTCGAGCCCGTAATCCGAAGGTGGTCTCCAACGCTAATGCTGGAGGCTCTCCGCCGCCGAGGGAAAGTTGCCAGATTTGATCATTGAGGTAATCTGGAGCGCAAAGCCGGGCATCCGTTGCCAAGGTTAGCTTGTTGATTTGCTGTGCTGTAAGATTCCATGTACGCATGGATAAATTGTACGGGTAGTTTACCGAAAGGTCAATTTTTCTGAAGAATTCTCGCGTGATATAATCCTTCAACTTAAAGAAGGAATTCGCTGGTCATCACCGCGATTGGTCCCGCGATATGCGGGTCTGGAGGCAATGAAATCAATGGCGGAAACAGGGTATCGTGCAGGACATGGGATGTACTTCGATGAATTCGAAGTCGGGCAGAGATTCTCCACTGCTGGTCGCACAGTTACCGAGGCGGATATCATCGCTTTCGCCGGCCTATCGGGCGACTACAATCAGATTCATGTTGATGCCGAATACAGTAAAAATACTGCCGTTGGACGGCGCGTCGCGCATGGCCTCTTAGGCCTATCCATAGCCTCTGGTCTAGCAGTCCAGACAGGTATTCTGGAAGGCACGATAGTCGCCTTTCGGGAAATTAGGGATTGGAGGTTTCTGAAGCCTGTGTTTATTGGAGACACGCTGCACGTAGACCTCGCCGTGCTGGAAACGAAGAGCCTTAGCCGGATAGGCGCGGGAATCGTACTAATCGAACTTGACGTGCTCAATCAAAGCGGTGAAACTGTGATGAAAGGAAGCTGGTCGGTATTAATCGTTGCAAATCCCGAATGACCGATTATTATCCTTTTGCGAATGGCATAATCCCTGCAAATCGGTCCATTGCCATAGGGTCAAGATGAATTATGTCTGATTCAGATCATGCCGCATTCCCTGAGGATCCGAGCGATCGGTTTCGACGCTTGATTTCGGAGACTGAGGAAGAGGCCGAAAATTTGCCGGAAGATTTACCTCTTGACGATAATGCGAGTACGCTTGTTGGCGAATATCCAGATCCTGAGAATCGGCCCGCAAGTGAAAATGGGGAGGTAGACCGGCCTGACGCGACTGCGGAAACGCCAGCTGAAGAAGTGGATGGGTCTTCGGTAACTGAGATCATGGACCAAGAAGATATTGCAGATCGAGATGAGAATCTAACCGAGACCCGCCCGTCGAAGCCCCAATTGGATCCCACAGGTATGGACTCCAGTGAGACCCGACCATCGTCGCCATCGCGGCAAAACTCTGGACAAGCTGCTCCGCCTCCACTCAATTCCACACCCGCCTCTTACCGTCCCGCATTGGATACCAATGGAATGCCCTTGCCCCACCGTGTGCATGAGATTGACTTGGACGCGACCCGCGTAGCTCCATCCGCTTATGGCGGAGTGCGGTCCTCGCGCCGATCGGTCACGGGGCCGCCTTCCATTCCGCCGCCGTCAATGTCCAACACGGCTGCTCTCCCACGCGATAGATCAATAGACTGGAAGAAAGGCCTGGGTTGCTTAGTGCGATTGGCGATCGTTGGGTTGTTCTTCTTCGTAGTGGTGACCCTGGGAGTGGGCTCCTTTTTGGTCTACCAGTACTACACAATTGCCGCAACACTGCCGGATGTAAATTCACTTCGCCAAAATGCCGCTCAATTCGAGACGACACGAATTCTTGATCGCAACGGAAATGTGCTCTATGAGATCCTGGATCCAACCGCCGGGCGGCGAACCTACGTAAGTCTGGACAAGATTTCTCCCTATGTGGTCGCAGCTACCGTCGCAACAGAAGATAAGGATTTTTACAGCCATCCTGGCTACGACCTGATGGCGATTTTCCGGGCATTTTGGCAAAACTATCGCAGCGGCGAAACCGTCTCTGGCGCATCAACCATCACCCAACAACTCGCCCGGGCTCTGCTCTTCTCTCCTGAAGAGCGCGGTGAGAGATCTTACCAGCGTAAGGTCCGAGAGGCGATTCTGGCCGCTGAGGTTACACGTCGGTATTCAAAAGACGAGATCCTGGAACTCTATCTGAACGAGATTTATTACGGCAATTTGGCCTACGGCATAGAGGCAGCTGCGGAGACTTACTTTGGGACTTCTGCGGATAAACTTACCCTTTCCCAGGCTGCTTTCCTGGCCGGCCTGCCGCAGGCACCTTCTGTTTATGATGTCTATTCAAACCGGGAGGTAACCCTCCACAGGCACGAGCAGGTGCT
>DASQQR010000566.1:0-6051 GCA_035643335.1 Anaerolineales bacterium | reverse complement strand
TCTTCTCGCAGGATGGCGGCTAAGATCTGCTTTGGCAAATCCCCTGAGGTTTTTGCTTTTTCACCATTCGTTCCGGCCATAACCAGGTGGTCCAGTTTGCCGTTGTCCCCGGCCACGCCCAACGCCGCAAAGCGGGCACCGGCCAGATCTCGCGCCGTGTTGACGGTAAGTTCCAGGCCCCTCTCCAGGTTGCTTTCCAACGATATCGAGATGGTCCCCTCATGCAGCTGCACCAGCCGTTGCTCCTGGAGGGCAAAATGCCGGTCGGTATAATGGCGGCGCAAAAGTCCAATGCCGTCATCCATTTTACTCATCGCCATGAGCATTTCGTCTTCATTGGAATAGCTTTGGACGATATAGGGCTGGAGCTGCTCGGGCAAGATATCCAGACCTCGCAAGACTTCAGATGGTGAAAAATCCAGGCTAAACGATAGATGGGCACGCCAATCGGCATATTCCTCGATCTTGGATACGCCACCCATTTCCCAATAATCAATGAGGGCATTCAGGATGAGCTCGAATGTATGCCTCAGGACGCTATCCGCCGTGGTCGCATAGTGGGGCCCCACTTGCTTGGCCTTGCTTACTGCTCGGGCATAAATTTGCTGCTCGTTTTCTCGAAAGATGTGTGCAAGTGTGGTTGTAGTTGCAGTCGCCATCATCCATCTCCTTATGTTACTGGCTCGTATTCGTCGCAGGCCTCTCCAGCTCGGGGCCGAAAAGGATCTCAATACCTTTTGCCGGGAGAATTCGCCGTATGCTGGGCAGCAAATCGGTACTCAAGCGCGCTTTTGAGAGGAAATCATCGCCTCCGGCAGCCAATACCATCTGGCGATAGGCATAGTTCTCTAATAAAGTCAAGCCGATGAGGCCCGATCGAGGCGCGCAGCGCTTTAGTTGGCGCAGCACCTCCAGGCCATTGGCTTCAGACATGTCCAGATCCACCAGGATCATCTCTGGATTCAGCAGGTGAGCCTGTTGGATCGCTTCCATGCCATTCGAAATCTGAATACTCTCGAATTCTCCATGTTTTTTCAATAAGACCTCCATTACATGCAGAAAAGCCTGGTTGTCCCCTACCACCAGCAGTGATACCCCTGAGTGTTCGCCGGTATTAGACGGATTTAGGTTCATCACTCGTGATAACTCCTGCTCTAAAGTTGAAAGGCCTCCCCGTGGTCGGGATCGTATACTCCTTGCTGATCGTTCTTAAGTCATTTGAGGGTTATTGGGCGGGTAGCTTGCACGGGCCCATGCAAGCTACCCCCATCAATGAATGGGGCATCATTTTTCTCGCCGGCGAACCCCGCGGCTAGAGATGCCTCCGGGTGGGACATTTATTCATGTTCTCCGCCATGCTTATTCTAGGTTAGATAGTACCGGAGTACTATGGGGTCTTCACCCACCTTTTAAGAAAAAAAGACCCCATTTCTGGGGTCTCCAGGCGAGACTGGATACTAGCCGTCCAAGTAAACGACCCTGTGTTTAATGGCCAGGCGCACTAACCCTGCCACCTCGTGAACGTCCAACTTGGACATAAGACTTGTGCGGTGCTTCTCGATGGTTTTCTCGCTGACGTGCAGTTTGAGAGCCATTGCTCCATTGGTATCGCCTTCGGCGATCAACTGCCAGACCTCCCGCTCCCGCGAGGTAAGCGTATCCACCAGGTCCAGCTCAGTTGTATCGTACTTCAGGTAATCGGCCAGCACGGAATTCGACACCGACGGGCTCAGATAAGTCTCACCCCGCCACGCCGCTCGAATCGCCAGGTGCAATTCCTCAGTCACCGATTGCTTTAAAAGGTAACCCTTAACCCCACAACGCAGGGCCTGCCTGACGATGGATTCATCCGAGTACATCGAGAGGACCACAATCTTGGTAGGCACATCGAGGGCTGCCGCTCTCTCGGCGACCTGGCTGCCGCCCAGCCGGGGCATCCCGATGTCCAACACCAGCACATCGGGCTCTAACCTGTCGACCAGATCCAGGGCCTCTTGCCCGTCTGCCGCCTCTCCGACGACTTCAATATCAGCGGCTTTTTCCAGCAGGGCGCGGATGCCCTGCCGGACCAAATGATGATCCTCAGCGAGCACCACGCGGATCATCGGATTCCCTCCTTTCAATATAGCCTCGCTCAATCGGGACTCGAGCGGTCAAGCAAGTTCCGTGCCTCGGAGAGGTTTGGACATCCAGCTTGCCCCCAACCAGCTCCAGGCGTTCGTGCATGCCCAACAGCCCCATGCCTCGCCCTTTGTCAGAGAACAAGCGCGCCTGCCGGCGATCAAAACCTCTGCCATCGTCACCGACTGACAAAGAGACCTCCTGGGAATTCGACCCAATGCTGACCCACAGATGCTGTGCTTCAGCGTGCTTGAGTGCGTTGGTCAGGGCCTCTTGCAGGAAACGATATAAGCAAACCCTGGTTTCATCAGGCAGGTCGGGGACATCTTTATGGGTGAATGCCACCACCAGGCCCGACCGTTGGCCAATGTTCTGGCACATATCCCTGAGAGTGGGGATCAGCCCGATAGCATCCAGGGCCGGTGGCCGCAGATCTTGGGCCAGGAGGCGCATTTTTCCCATGGTCTGCTCGGTCAAGGTCACCGCATCTCCCATTTGCTGGCGCGCAGACTCGAGCTCCTGGGGCAACTCTGCCAGGACCAATTGCAGGCCGATCTTGAGCGCGGTCAACGATTGGCCGGCCTCGTCGTGCAGTTCGCGCGATAGCCGCCGCCGTTCTTCTTCCTGCGCCGAGACCACTTGGCGGGTCAATTGGCGCATGCGCTCCCGCCCGGCGACCACTTGCCTGTACAACTGGGCATTCCCCAAGGCGATGGCCGCCTGGTTCGCCAGAGATTGCAGCCCGGGACCGTGTTCGCTTCCGAAATAGCCAGGTTGGGCGCTGGCAACATTCAGAAAACCAATCACTTGATCCTGAATGCGGATGGGTGCAACGGCAAATGATTTGACCCAGCGAAACCGTATCCTGTCCACCCAATCAGGCCACTCATTCGTATCGGCGAGGATTAACGCCTGATGGCAGTCTGCCACTTTGCGCAGGATGGGAAAATCGCCCAATGGGAAGCATATTGGCCGCACCTCATCCGGCTCGATGCCCATCTTTTCATAACCCCGGTAGCGGACGATCCGCGCCATCCCCTCCTCGATCATTAAGATTTCAGCTGCATCGAAATCGATCACACGCTGGATATTATCCAATATCTGGTCCAATACTTCCTCTTGATTCAAACTGCTGTTGAGCGCAGAGGAAGTGTCTCGCAGGGCTTCCGCCAAAGCCCGCTGCTCCTGTTCAGCCCGTTGGATACGCTTGCGGTCGGTAACATCAAAGACGGACACCAGCACCTGATCGTAGCTCGACTCGCTGCCCGGAGCGACCGACCAGCTCAAGATAATATCGATCCGCTCGCCCTGCGCGGTGCGGTTGGCGGTCTCGATCTCAAACTTCGTGCGGCCTTCTGCAATGGAAAGGATCCCCTCCATGTAATCAAGGTAGCAATCTGGGTCTAATATGCGGCCCAAACCGCCTAGCAATTCCTCCTTCGTAGAGGCTTGATAAATCTTTACCGTGGCGCGGTTGACGTCCACGATCTTAGCCCGACTCAGGCACTCGAAAACCGCTTCAGGATGGGCCTCGAAATAGGGCCGCAAATCTCTAACCCCCGTTTCCCGCAAGCCCTCCAAATAAGCCTTCATGCCTGAAAAATCATCTTCCCACAGAGAAATGGGAGAATCGTTGAACAGGCTCCGGAAACGGGCTTCACTCTCCTTTCGGGCTCTCTCAGCCAGAACGCGGCGGGTGATCTCGGTTGCAACCCCGATCAAACCGATGACTTCTCCCCCAGCATCGCGCTCGGGCAAATAGTGGGTTTCAAAAAAGGCATTATAGATCTCAGTGATTCCCGTTATAACCTCACCCGCCATGACGCGGTCGACGAGTTGCTCATAGGTAGTAGTTTGTCCATCGCTCGTCTTGACGGTAAGTTGGCCATAAAGCTGCAAGGCATTGCGACCTACTACTTCACCTGGGGCAATGCCGAGGCTCTCCAGGCCCCGGCCCTCGGATAGCGTATAATTCCCCTGGTGGTCAAGGGCAAAAAGGACGATCGGCGCCCGGTTGACAATGGTGCTCAAGCGATTTTCGAAGGCCTTGATCGTTTGTTCGGCTTGCTTACGGGCAGTGACATCCCGGCTGATGAACAGCCCGGCTGGCCTGTCGTTGTAGGTGATGGGCAAGGCAGCCGATTCCAGATAAAGGATATGTCCATCCGGTCGCACGAATCTAAGTTCATGTAGAGGCGCTGGTATTTCCCGATCTGACTTGTTTTGTCGCTCTTGAATTAAAGCGAGTTCCTCCGCAGGGATGAAATCGGCATAGGGCCGGCCAATGAGTTGATCCGGGCTTTCCACCCCAAGAAGACTGGCGCCTGCCTGGTTAACGAAAACAAGTTTGTCACTCTGGTAGATGCCAATCACATCCGGCGAGAGCTCCACCAGCATGCGGTAGCGCTCTTCACTCTCCTTCAGCGCCTGTTCAGCTCGCACGAGCTGCGTGATGTCCTCAAAGGTGGCATATACTTGGTAGGCGCGATCCTCGCCGGGTCTGAATTGCGGTACGGCGTGAATCTTGATCCAGTGATGTTCACCCTCGATCGGGTGAAAAACTCCCATCACCACATCTTTGACCTCTTCGCCGAGCTTCAAGGCAACTGCGCTTGGGTGGGTTTCTCCAGGGAATTCACTGCCATCCGCGTGAATCGCCCGCCAGCGCGGGTCGAACGAGGTGCGGCCCAGGATTTGATCGTGCGTGAGGCCCAGAATCCGCTCAGCCGCGGGGTTGGCAGCTGTGATGGTCCCGTCCGCGGCCTGGTAGACCACGCCCTGGGGCATGGTCTCAAACAGGGTGCGATACTTATCTTTAGATTGCCTTGATTCCTCTCGGATTTCCCACTTATTCAGCATGACCCTCTTCCTTGACATCCAAACGATCCAGCACCCTGGGGAACAAAGATCTAACCCCCAGGCACTGCCATTTTACGCCAAAGGTCGGCGCACGGAACCGACAAAATCGTAATTAATAACGATCAATGCGTCTGATTTGTTACACATTTGGAAGAGTACTAATATCCTATTGAAAGTCCTTCGAATTGGTTAGTAAATAGATTAGAATTGTCTGAAATCGACTTACCTGCCGCTTACGTTGGGGATGACATTAGCGGGAATATCCGAGGCAGGGACACCCGTTTTCAATTTTGGGAAAGGAGGATTGAAATGCGTACGAATTTATTGGCTTTGCGCACTTTGGTGGTGATCACTATTCTGGTCACGGCGGGCGTGCTGACGGCCTCCGCTGCGAGCTACATGGCCTCTGCGCCCGTTCCTGTGTCGGCAGCCACCAGCCCGTTTACGGGTTGCACCGCGGACAGCGGACAGGTGGGAACGTTTTCGCCTGACACCGAGGTTGAGCCATGGATGGAGGTCAACCCGGCGGATCCCGATAACATCGTGGCCTCGTGGCAGCAAGACCGGTGGAACAACGGCGGTTCACGTGGCCTGGTGGCCGGGGTCAGCACAGATGGCGGAGCGAATTGGACGCAGGTCACTGTACCGGACGTGAGCACCTGCTCCGGACACCCATTCTACAACCGGGCTTCCGATCCGTGGCACTCATTCTCGACGGATGGCAGCCTCTACCTGATGAGCCTTTCGACCAGCACCGGCATCACCTCCGCCGGGTTCCCCGACAGCGCTATGCTGGTCTCGAAGTCCGAGGATGGCGGCTTGAGCTGGGGCGACCCGATCGCGTTGATCGCCGACAACGGGCCGAACATCCTCAACGACAAGAACAGCATAACGGCGGACCCGAACGACTCGGACTTTGCCTACGCGGTATGGGACCGCCTGGTGATCGGTGCTGAGGCAGCCCCTCCGGTACAGGTCTTTGGACACGCCATTGGCTACCACGGGCCGACCTGGTTCGCGCGGACCACGAACGGTGGCGATAGCTGGGAGCCGGCGCGAAAGATCTACGAT
>DASQQR010000565.1:0-2986 GCA_035643335.1 Anaerolineales bacterium | reverse complement strand
GCGCAGTACTGGACTCCACCTACCCTCCCCAGGTGAACCTGTATACGTCGCTGGCCCCCAATGCGCAGCGGGCCTTCAACGCCTTATTCGACCGTTGTTCTGCCGACCGGCATTGCAGCTCGACATACCCCGACCTGAAAGTTGTCTTCTATGCCCTGGTGGATGAATTAAACGCGAATCCGGTGACCATCGGGGGGACTGCCGCAGGGGTCCAGCACCAGGTGCGGCTCGATGGCGATCTGCTGATCGATGTGCTCTTCGTGGGCCTTTACAACCCCCTGGTCGCAGGTGCCATGCCCCAAATGATCTTCGACGTCCGCCGGGGCGACTATACTATTTTGCGAGAGCGACTGGGGCTGTATTTTGATGCCTCCACCGCCCTGGGAATGCAGATGGCGGTGCAGTGCGGCGAGGAGATCCCCTTCAGCACACCAAAAGATGCCATCGTAGCGGCGCAAGGTGTGCGACCTGAGCTGGCCAATTTCTTCCCCGCCAGCGTGCAACCGTTGTTCACGGCCTGCCAGAATTGGGTCTCTGCACCCTTAGATCCACGCGAGAACCAGGCCGTCGCCAGCGACCTGCCTGTTCTGGTGCTGGCTGGTGAGTATGACCCAATTACTCCACCCGATTGGGGCCGCATGGCGGCCAAGACCTTGCCCAATGCGTATTTCTACGAATTTCCCGACAGCGGGCACTGGGTGACGCGCTCGTCCAGCTGCGCCCGCTCTCTGGCCCTGGCCTTCTGGGAAAAGCCGGATGTAGCCCCCGATTCAACCTGTACATCGTCTATGGGAGATCTAAACTTCATACCCTAGACGGTTCCAATTGCCAGCCTTCGCTCCGACAGCCGGGTCCGGTAACCTTGTAGCAGCTGGCGGATGAAATGATCGGCGTCCGCCATTTTGGCAGCCTGGATGCATTCCTCGTCGCTGGCATCCAGCCGCCCGTAGCGGATATTCTCCACCACGCTATCTGAGAACAGAAAGGTTTCCTGCAGGACAACGCCCAACTGGCGGCACAGGCTGGCCTTCCGCACGTGGCGAATATCCCGATCATCAGGAGCGGAGCGCGCGTGCCGATGCGGATCGAGACGCGGACAATGCGCTCCATCATCATGATGTCGCTGGTCAGCCGCACCATCAGCTGTCCGGTTTGTAGCCGGTGCAGGTTGCCGAACGAGAAGGACTGGATCTTCAGAAAAAGCGCCTCGCGCAGATCCCGGTCATACGCCGCTTCGACCCGGCCCGAGAGGATATTGTTGCCGATGGCGAATAGAGCACTCAAAAATTGAAATATACGATATTGAGAGCTGAGTCCCTAGAAACTTACACAGGTGTTTAGCCGTAATACGCGTTTTTTTGCTAGAATGTACCTGGTTGGGTTGCCTTCGCTTTGACCTCCTCAAATTGGTATCCACACAATCAAATCAGGAGGTGCCCCTATCCTCATTATCCGTACCCTTTATTTTTGGTAGAAGCCCCCGTTCCCCTTACGGGGGCTCATCCTTTATATTCAGTTTGGGATCGTCTTTATCGTTCCGGCTGTGTGGCTCTTCAGCAGGCCGGACTAAATTAAACAAAAATGGCAGACGCTCGGGTGAGGGGGGCACCCAAACGCCTGCCTCCATAATGATAATATATTTTATATAATCTATCAAGGGCCAATTTTTCTTGGGGGTACCAAAAAGTTGTTCTCAAATTTGGTTGTGGGGGCCAGCCACCGAGTTCACCCCCGGAATTACACCTTTACGGTAAAATTTGAATATATGGATGATAAAGGCGGCAACGGATCCGTTCAATCGATTTTGGCTCGCCACGAGCAAATCGAAAGGGAATTAAATTTGCGCCTGCGCCAACAGGCTGCCCTGGCAGAATTGGGCCAGCGCGCTCTGAGCAGGGCTGACCTGGAGACCCTGTTTGACGACACTGTTCATTTGGTCGCTCGTACCCTCGAGGTGGAATATTGCGAAGTGCTGGAGCTGTCACCCGATGGGAAGGAATTGCTCTTGAGGGCCGGGTTAGGATGGAGAGAGGGCTACATCGGTGGTACAAAAATCGGCGTGGGCAAGGAATCTCACGCAGGATACACCCTGCTCTCCAGCAAGCCAGTCATCGTGACCGATCTGAATGAAGAAACCCGCTTCTCTCCGACCCAGCTCCTGCTGGATCATGGCGTCCGCAGCGGAATGACCGTCACCATCCCGGGGAAAGACCAACCCTTTGGGATCCTGGGAATGCACTCCACCTATCCGCGTTCTTTTTACGAGGATGATGCCAAATTCCTCCAGGCGGTCGCAAACTTGTTGGCCTCTTCTATCGCCCGGATCAGGTCAGAGGCGACCGTACGGCGTTCCCGCGACCAGCTGGAGATCATCCTTCAGGGGGTTGTCGATGGAATCACTGTCCAGGATAGGAGCGGGCGCCTGGTCTATGCCAACGATGCTGCCGCCCAAATCACCGGCTACGCTTCAGCAAAAGAGCTACTGACGGCCCCCTTTGAAGATATCCTGGCCAAATTCGATGTTTTCGATGAAGCAGGGAATCCCTTGTCCTTAGAGCAGCTTCCTGGCCGCATGGCGCTCCAAGGACATGGAAGCAACTCAGCCGCGCTCCGCTGGAGCGACCTGGAGAGCGGCCAAGAACGCTGGGTTCTGGTCAAAGCCAGTCCGGTCCTCAATCACTACGGGCAGGTCGATTTCGCGGTGACCATTTTTCAGGATGTAACGGAACAAAAGCAGGCCGAGAGGGCCCAACGCCTTTTGGCAGAAGCGGGAAAACTGCTTGCCGCTTCTCCAGACTACTCTACTACGCTTTCCGAAGTCGCAAGTATGATGGTCCCCGAGCTTGCGGATTGGTGTTCCATTTATATGGTCGAGGAGGGCCAATCTATTCGCCGGATCGCGGTCGCTCACATCGATCCTGAAATCGACGAGCAGATTCGCAATCACCTGCAACCCTATTCACTTGATCCACAGGCACAGTCGGGG
>DASQQR010000564.1:0-5077 GCA_035643335.1 Anaerolineales bacterium | reverse complement strand
CAGAGGCTTTTCGGGTAAAGACCTCCGGTCTTGCGGCTGCAGTTGAAGTAGCCATCGAGTTTGCTCCTTGTCGTAAGTAGGCGCTTACGCTCAACCGGAACAAGTTAGATGTTTGCGGTCTGCGTGAGCATTAAAGATGATGAATGTTTTCAACTGTTTCAAATCAGGTTTTGGTCCGGTGTCATTGAACGCCCTCTCGAAGAACGAGTTCCTCAAGATTATCATGAAAATCAGTCCGCGACTCCCTCGATCAATGACGATTAATTCATACGTGCACCTCCTCTCTCCGTCTACATTCCTCTCGTGTAGTAATAACCCTTTTTCGGGGTATGCGTTACCCACTGGTCATCTGGAAACTCACCACCTCGCCAGCCGCGAAATTCACCAGGCAGCCGCGCAGAATACCCTCACCGTACTCGCTGCCGGGATTGATGCAGGTGGTCCGCCCAATTTTGGCTACCGATTGGGATTCGTGAATGTGGCCGTGCAGGCCCAGCATCGGCTGGTAGGTTTCAATTGCCTTGCGCACTGAAACGCTGCCTGCACCGTGCATGACGATCTGTCCGGCCTTGACAATGGGTGTGGGTGGATCGGTGCTCCAGTCCAACATGGGACAGGTATCCAGAGTCGAATCTTTGGGGGGATCGTGGAAGTTGAAGATGCAACGGCTCATGTCCGAGACCTTCGCTACCATCGTCTCGATCATCTCTCCGAGCTGGTCGTCGCTGATCTCGCGGGGCGTCTTCCAGGGAGTGGGCGTGCTGTAACCTACGCTGATCATCGTGTGTCCCTCATCCACCTGGACCATTTCATCCTCGCAGCCAAAGAAGGATTGAGTATCCTTCCGGTGTATGGCTTCCAACACTTCCGGGTCATCGTCGTTGCCGCCGGTGATAAAGCACTTGATCCCTGTACCCGCCAGGCGGGTTTCAGCCAGATCGACCCAATCCTCCAGGCGCTTGCGGGCCAGCTGGTGGAACAATTCATCTATAGCCGAGGGGTCATCCTGGAGAGCTTTAAATTCATCCTCGTCCATAAGCTGGTCATAAAAGCCCAGGGTACCCAGGCGCTCACGGAGATCACTTAACTCGCTTTCAGTGGTGTAATGCTCGGTCCGGTCTTGCACAGTGGCGCGATAATGTCCATTCTTTTCACGAATAATCGGGATGAGCAGTTTGCCGGTGATGTCACCCCCCATGACTAATACCTGGGCATCGTAGAATTTTCCGGCGTTAATGAATTTGCGGAAAGTTCGCTGGGAACCATGCAGGTCCGATGCAAAAAACAGGCGCGTGAGCTTCTCGCGGGGTTTCTTAAATAGAAATGCCATCAGAGGTGCTCCATGAAATTTTCGAGATCCTTCCGCCTTCAGCGGGATAAGACCCGGATTTGATTTACCCGAGTGTCCCCATGCCACTCGGAATGAAATTCAAGCCTGATGAAAGCATGGCCCACTGGGATTTGGCATGGTAGGGGCTAGGTGTGCAACGCATCGCTCTCACGCTGCTTCCAAACGTTCACTGGCGATGAGGATCTCCACAGACCGGGCAGTTAAAGCACCGCGCGCAAGGGGCTCCAACCCCTGGTCGGAAATTATGCGCTGGATATCCTCGATCCGGGCAACCTCGAAGTTGGACACAACGCCCCACTTGCTGTGATCCGATACTACGTTGACCGGGCCCCGGGTACGTTCAAGCATCGCATGGATCACCTCCGCTTCAGCGCTCGAAGGGACTGTAAATCCATGCTTGAGCGTGATACCGTCCACGCCGATGAAAGTCTTGTCGGCGTACACTTGTCTGAGGTTGCGAAGAGCATAACCCCCGGCCACCGAATTGGATTTGGGTTGGAAAGCGCCGCCGAGCAGGATGAGTTCAAATCCCGGATCACCGATCTCGAGGGCCGCGCTCAAGTTATTGGTGATGACCGTAACACCCGTGCCGGGGCGGATGTGGCGAATCACCTGTGTGGCTGTCGTACCGCTATTGATGAAAACGATATCGCCGTCCACGATCATTTCAGCCGCCGCGGCGCCGATGAGTCGTTTCTCTTCGGGGTATCTGTTAGCCCGCTGTTGGTATTCGGGTTCAAGCTGGATGCGCTGGTTGAGGATCGCCCCGCCGTGCGTTCGCGTGAGAAAGCCCTCATCTTCCAGCCATTCGAGATCGCGCCGGATGGTTGCTTCAGAGACATCCAGTATCTCGCACAGATCGGCGGTCGAAATGATCTTGGAAGCCGCCAAATGCTCCTGAATGCGCTCGCGTCTTTGGGCAGGGATCAGGCTTTTGCTCATTTGAGGTTGGACTCGCTCGCCAATCGAGACTCGGGATGGAATTAGAGCTGGAAGTATGAGGATGATTTCTAGCGTTTATGACGATATTTGAGCGTTTTGCAGCTTCATTATAACGAAATTTGAAGAAATTTGCAAGTTTTTGACTTTTCTATTATAATTTCCCCTGGTGAGACGTTCCCATCGAACCCGATCGTTGCAAGGCGACAAGTGTAAATCTCAGAGGAGCGTGCCATGGCTGAAACTTCAATCGGCATGGGGAGACAAGACAAAGCCGAACGCGAAAAGTTTGAAAATGAGCTCAAAAGAATTCTAAATTCCAGCGATCAAGCCGGGCTAAGATTGCGCGTCATCGGATCACTGGCTTTCCAGATGCACTGCCCGCAATATGGTTATCTCCAGGAAGCCTTGGGAAGGGCCTATACGGATCTCGATTTCGCGGCTTACAGCAAGCAATCCAGGGAGATCAAAGAATTAATGGATGGGCTCGGATATGTGGAAGATCGAGAAGTCTTCATCGTCAGCGAAGGCGATCGCTCCATCTTCAGCCACAGTAACAGCTCGCTGCACGTAGATGTGTTCTACGACAAGCTGGATTTCAGCCACGAAATCAGCTGGCAAGACCGGTTGGAGGTCGACAATCCCACCATCCCCCTGGCGGAGCTGCTTTTGGAAAAGATGCAGATTGTCAAGATCAACGAGAAAGACATTATCGATACCATCATGTTGCTGATGGAACATCCTTTGGGGGCTGAAGATGATGAAATGATCAACATTGATCGCGTGGCCCAGCTGTGCGCCAAGGATTGGGGGTTGTGGCGCACCACCACCATGAACCTGGATAAAGTCAGCAAATTGGCGCAAGGCTACCCGCAACTGTCCGCCGAACAGAAAACCCACATTGAAAGCCAGGTGGAGGAGGTGATGGCGCGCATCGAAGCCGAGCCCAAGGCCCTGGCCTGGAGGTTGCGGGCTCGCGTAGGAGACCGGGTGAAGTGGTACAAGGACGTCGACGAGGTCGGTTTCTAGAGGAGGTGAGGCTATGGGCAGATTAGTGCGCGATCTGATGCGTCCGGGTGTGATCGCTTGCGACCCCGGCATGCCGCTGGGCCAGGTGGCCAGGATGTTGGATGAAAATCACATCCACGCCGTGTTCGTAACGGATCACGGCAATGAGTTGGTTGGCGTAATCACGGACTTCGATCTGCTGGCCGGAGAGTGGCTCTCCGCTGATCCGGAAAGCCTGGACGTGATGCGTTCGATGACGGCGGGCGAGCTGATGTCGGCACCAGTAGCGACGATCGAGGCCGGTGCCCCGGCCAGCGAAGCAGCCCGCCGCATGCGTGCAGAAATCATCCGGCGCCTGCTGGTAGTCGAAAACGGCAAACCGGTGGGTGTGATCTCGGTGACGAATTTGCTTGAGGACCTCGGAACACAGGCGATCAAGGCCCGCGAGACGGTTGGGGATGTCATGTCGGATGCCATCCTGGTCTGCCGGGATAAGACGCCGGTCACCGCGGCAGCGCGTGCCATGGCGGACACCGGTTGGCGTTCGGTGCTGGTGGTGGATGCGTTGGGCAAGCCATTGGGCGTGTTCAGCGGTCTCGACCTGCTGGATTATTGCCAGAACGAGGACTGTCCGGATGAAATCACCGTATCCCAGGTTATGCACCCCGCTCTGACGATCCACATGCGGGCCAGCCTGCAGGAGGCGGCCAACAAAATGATCCAAAACCACCATCACCGCCTGGTTGTCATCGACCCGGCCCAGCCCGATGCGGTCCCCCTGGGTGTAATCTCCTCCTTTGATATCGTGGCCGAGATGGCCCGCCCAGGATCGGTCTGGCAAGAAGGATAACCGGGAGACATGAAACCTGATATTGACTTGCTGGAACGGTGACCATGGCACTTACCTTGGAGCAAGCCATCGCCCGCGTGCCGGGATGGCGTGACGCGCACGATTTGAAAACCTCCCCTCTGGGCGGAGGCATTACCAACCGCAATTTCCTTGTGGAGACAGGTGGCGAGGCCTACGTCCTGCGGATTGCCGGGGAAAATACCGAGCTTCTGGGTATTAACCGCCAACATGAATATGAGGCCAACCTGGCCGCCGGCCAGCTGGGGATCGGGCCGGAAGTAATCTATTTCATCCAGCCGGAAGGTTACCTGGTCACGCGTTTTGTTCCTGGGGCGCCTGTTCCGCCCGAAAAGATGAGGCAGTCTGGTTATATCAGCCTTGTGGCTGGGACTCTGCAGAAAATCCACAACATGGCGGATATACCCGGCGAGTTCTGGGTGCCCAAGATCGTTGCGGACTACACGGCGATCGCCGAACGCCACAGTGTGGCTTTCCCCGAAAACTTCGACTGGCTGATCGAACGCCTCCGGGAGGCCGAAGCTGCTTTGCTTTCGACCCCCTACCATCCCCGCCCGTGCCACAACGACCTGCTCAACGAGAACTTTCTCTTTGCCGGTCGTCTCCGTATCCTGGATTGGGAATATGCGGGCATGGGAGATGCGTTTTTCGATCTGGCGAACTTCTCGGTAAATCACGACTTCTCAGACGAACACGACCGGCTGCTGTTGGATAGCTATTTCGGCGAAGTGACAGCCGTGAACTGGGCGCGCCTGAAGATCATGCGAGTCATCTCCGATTTTCGCGAGTCGATGTGGGGCCTGGTCCAGACCGGCATCTCGCAGCTGGATTTCGATTTCCCTGGGTATGCCAGCAAGCATTTTGAGCGACTAACCAGCAATCTTCACGACCCTCGTTGGGAGCAATGGATT
>DASQQR010000563.1:0-6963 GCA_035643335.1 Anaerolineales bacterium | reverse complement strand
CGGCCAGCCAAACGCGGACAAAGAGAGCAGATAACCCGCAAGACTTGGGCTGGTTGCGGCAGCAAGGCTGCGCGGCACGGCCGTAACGCTGGCGGCCGCCGCGCGTTCCCCTGGGCTCACCACTGCCATCACATAGGAACTGCGGGCGGGAACATCCATTTGCGACAGTGCGCTTCGCAAGAGCAGGAAAGCGAGCGCCAGCGGCAGGCTGGGCATCAACGGAACGAGCATCAACAGCAGGTTTGAGGGCAGGTGGGTGAAGACCATGGTGCGGATCAGCCCAATCCGCCGGGCCACCCAGGCCGCAGTCAGAGCAGAGACACCTGCCAGGAGGTTGGCCGCGAAGAAAATGCCCCCCAGCAAAACCGGCTCGACGCCGAAGCGCACATGAAACCAGTAAGCCACCAGGCTCTGGATAACGAAACCGCCTGCAAAGGCATCGAGGGAGAACAACGCTGAAAGCCGCAACACGATCCGACGCGAGTGGTGCAAACCTAAAAACGCTCGACCAACCGTTTCCCGCTGCGGAGGCGCCGCGAAACGGAGGCTTTCAACGGCGGGCGACAGACGCAGGAACAGAATCAGCAGAAGCAGCCCGATGAGGGCGTAGGCCGCCACCACCGCACGGTAAGCGACCAGCGGCGGGAGGCCGGAATTTTGCAGACCCTGGGCCAGGCTCCCACCACAGAGCGCCCCGAGTGCAGTGGCGAAGGAGCCTACCAGATTGTACCAGGCGAACACCGCCGTGCGGCGTTGGCCGGGCAGTAGCTGGGCCAGGGAGGCCTGCTCGATAGAAAGGAAGGGGCCTACTTCGTTCCCGCTGGGGCTGATTACGCCCACGGTGGCCGCCAGCACCAGCAGGAGATAGTTCCTGGTCAGGTCGAACAACGCTCCGGCCAAGATCATCAGCCCCGCGCCGGCCAGCAGCATTCTGCGCCGGCCAATGCGGTCGGCGTGGGTGGTGATCCATAATGAGATGGCCGTATCACCCACCAGGGTGAGGGTGAGCAAAAGACCGACCTGGCGCTCGCTCAAACCGATCTCGGCCAGGTACAGCGCCAGAACCACGGAAAGAAACCCGTAGGCAAACAGTCGCGCCGTGCGGGTGGCAAACAACAGGCAGGTGTCCGAGTTCAGGCCGCCGCGGACCAGACTAGACCTCTTTGGCCACCTGCAGCCGGCACCAGGCGTATAGGGCATCGTACAGCTCGAATTGCACAGCCAGATTATCTTCATCGTGAGGGTAGCGCAGGCTGAAACCCGTAGCTATAGCCTCCAGCCCGGCAGCAACCGGGTCGCTATCTCGATCCTCGGCCACGTCGGCGCCGTGAACGATCCGCGCCAGGCGCAGCAACCCCGGCTCGTCCAGGCCATACTTCAGGATGATAGACTCAAAGGAGCAGCGTCCCTCGTGATGGCCCAGCTCTACACCCGGAGCGTCAAAGGGAATCGCCCCCGTCTCTTGCGCGACTGACTCCACCTGGCTCTTGGGCACAAACAGGAATTCCGCCCGGTTGTCGATAAAGCGCGTGATCAACCAGGGACAGGCCACGCGGTCAACGTGCACGTGCGAACGAGTAATCCATTTCATTACAACCTCCAAATGTCATCAAATCAAACCAATAAATCGGGTAATGTGCCCGATTGGGAACCCTTCACGGAACGGCACTCAAACCTCCGGGCTGGCCGCCAGTTCGGCATAAAGTGCCTCGTAAACCAACGCGCCGCGTTCGAGCGCCGTGAGATCGTCGGGGCTGGTGCGCCGCAGGCCGCGGCAGATCAGATCCAGCCCCGGGGCGGCCGGCTCGACGCTGGCTTCCTGGACCACGTCGGCCTCATCTACTATACGGGCGATGCGCTCCAGGATCGGATCTTTCAGATCAAACTCCTTCAGAAAGGTCGAGAATGAACAACGCCCGCGCCGATGGGACAGGCGCACGCCGGGAATGTCGAAGGGCTGCGCGCCTTCGGGCAGCGGTTTGTGGCCCGGCGGAACGAACACAAACTCTGCAGATGGATCAATAAGGCGCCGCACCAGCCAGGCACAGGCCATGCGATCAACAGCGACATTTTCCCAGGTCACCCAGATCATTCTTGCGCTCCTCGGGCAGCGATCAAGGCCGCGCGCAAGCGTTGCCCTGCTTCGGAATTGAAATAATCCCGGCTTTTTATGCGTTGGTAATCTCGCGAGAGGCCTTCCAGGTCAGCTTCCGAGCTGTCCAGCCTCTGCGACAATTCCCGGTAAACCGCCTCCACCTGGCCGGTGAACTGCTCGACGAGGCCTTCATCCTGGCCTGCCAGGGCGGGCTGCGCCCTCCAGAAGGTAGCTTCACCACCAATCTCATCGATTTCTGCGGAGAGCCACTGGAACTGTTCCAGGGTACGGGGGGTGTCTGGCAACACCCAGACCGCATCCTGCAGCAGGTAGGCACCCAGACGTTTCAGTTTCCGCCAGACATATACCCTGGAAGCGGACGGTTCGCTGGGGATTTTGTAATGCAGCAATAGCCAGCGTGCCAAAGGACAAGACTCCATTTTCATAAAATGTAACAACCGTTACATTATACCAGATTCACCCAGTTTCTTGGCTTGACAAATGGTCGATCTGGCGTACAATTGTGCTTAATTACGACAATTGTGGTCCGATTCAAGGAGCTTTGCTGGTGAAAGATTGCATGTGTATGAGGTGAGGGCCGCAGCCGTCATCTCGTACCAGTAGTAACCGATAACCGCTGATTGAGCGGCCAACGGGTATAGAAGTGACGCGTGGCCCGGTAAGCGAGGGATCGCTTTGGATGCCGGAAGAGCGTCATTTTTTGTTTTCCGCTGGCCGTTTTTGTTTACCGGAATCCTATCAAGGAGGTGCATGTATGATCCCTAACTGCATCTGTAACGGGCGGAGGTGAGATTGCTGTCCTTCGGACTCGCCACATTTCACCTCCGCGAAGACGTGCCTGTTTTTTGTGTGAAGACAGGGAAACAAGGAACCTGTTAAGAGGACAACGTAAATCTTATAATTTGGAGGAAATGATGAGCAAGAACGGATATGCTAATCCGCAAGTTTTGGTTGATACCGAATGGGTGGCCGCCCATTTGGATGACCCTGGTATCCGCCTGGTCGAGGTGGATGTGGATACGAGCGCCTACGATGGTGGACATATCCCCGGCGCGGTAGGCTGGAACTGGCAGCGGGATACCCAGGATAGCCTCATCCGGGACATCCCGGGCCGCCAAGCCTTCGAGAAGTTGTTGAGCCGCTCGGGGATATCGGCGGATACCCTGGTACTGCTGTACGGAGACCACAACAACTGGTTCGCGACCTACGCCTACTGGTTGTTAAATTACTTCGGTCACGAAAAGGTCCGCCTGATCAACGGTGGCCGCAAGAAATGGATCGCTGAAGGTAGGCCGCTCACCCAGGAGGCCCCGGAAATCCAGCCGGCCAGCTACTCGCTTAACGGGGTGAGGCCGGAATTGCGGGCGCGGCGGGATTATGTGCTCGAGAGCGTCGGCGACCAGGCCCGGGCACTGGTGGACGTGCGTTCGCCGCAGGAATACGCCGGCGAGCTGCTGGCGCCAGAAAACCTGCCCCAGGAAGGCGCCCAGCGGGGAGGTCACATCCCTGGAGCGGCGAACATCCCCTGGAGCCAAGCGGTACAGGAGGATGGCACGTTTAAGCCCTTCGCGGCTTTACGGGCTATTTACGAGGACAAAGGTGTGACCCCGGACAAGGAGGTCATCGCGTACTGCCGCATCGGTGAACGCTCGTCGCACACCTGGTTCGTGCTCAAGTACCTGCTGGGCTATCCGCAGGTGCGCAATTACGATGGCTCGTGGACCGAGTGGGGCAGCTCGATCGGATTGCCGATTGAAAGAGCGTGAGGCTTGAGACCATTTTGAGGATGAAACCGGCCCGCTGGCAGCGGGCCGGTTTCATCCCAGACGATCTCGCGCTTTATGGGTATAATGTTGGTCATGGACACGAAATCAGAGCTACAAAATGCTCTCAAGGAGGCTTTGAGAGCGGGCGAGGAGACCCGTAAGGCCACCATACGGATGGCTTTAGCGGCTATACGAAACGCAGAGATTGAACGGCGGGCCGAATTAGACGAATCCGAACTTCAGGCGATCTTGCAGAAAGAGGTGAAGTCGCGGCGCGAGACGCTCGAGGAAGCTCAAGTCGCCGACCGTCAAGATCTGGTAGAACAAGCCGAAAGCGAAATCGCCATCCTGGAAAAATACCTTCCCCAACCACTCACCCGCCAGGAGATCATCTCAATGGCGCGGACAGCGATCGAAGAGGTGGGCGCCAGCTCGCCCCGAGAAATGGGACAAGTGATGAAGGTGCTGATGCCGCGGGTGCGGGGTCGAGCGGATGGATCTGAAGTGAGCCAGATCGTTCAAGAGATGTTGGGATAATGCAGCTGTGGCCCAAACGAGGAACGGAAGGTTTGAATTGGAGGCGTTGGAACGTTAGCACGTTTGAACATTAGAACGATGAGAGCGAACGATGGAGGATATCGGAGGCCGAACTTCGACGGTCTCCTTGCTTATTATAAGTGACTATGTCTGAAAGCGAGAAACGGCGCAATTTTAAATTGCCGGGCCAGAGGAACATCTTTTTAGGTATTTTATTAGTGGTTTCCATCGGGTTAGCATTCCTGGCCCTGGAGCTGCCGATCTATACGCGGCTATCCGCTCCGCAGCTGCAAGCGGGCGAAGTGGCACCTCAAGACATCGTTGCCCCGCGGCCAATCAGCTACGTCAGCGAGGTGCGTACCGAGCTACAAAGAGATGCGGCGGCGCGCGCGGTGGCGCCAATTTATACCAATCCTGATACCAGCATCGCCCGCCGGCAACTGGAGCGTTTGCGGGCTGTCCTGGCTTATATCAGCAATGTCCGGGCGGATTCATACGCGGCCCCAGAACAAAAAGTGGCCGATCTGGCAGCATTGGAAGATATCCATCTCAGCCAAGACACTGCCCAGAAAATCCTGGCATTAACCGATTCACGCTGGCAGGCCGTCCAACAGGAAGCGATCGTGGTGCTAGAACAGGTCATGCGCAACACAATCCGGGAGGACCGGGTGGAGGAAGCCAGACGGAGCATACCGGCACTGGTCAGCTTGTCGCTGTCCGAAGAACAATCGGATATCGTGGCCCAACTGGTATCCGGCCTCGTAGCACCGAACAGCTTTTACAGCGAAGATCTAACCAACGCGGCCCGCGAGCAGGCTCGTGAAGCAGTTGAACCAGTGACGCGCTCTTACGTGCAGGGGGAGACCATCGTGCAGCGCGGCCAAGTGCTGAGCGCTACGGATATCGAAGCCCTGCAGGAGCTGGAATTAGTCCAACCGCCCTATACGTGGAGAGATTGGACCAGCGCGGGTATGCTGGTTTTGTTGGCAACCCTATTCATCTTACTATATTTGCGTCGCAAGCCGAAACTCACTCAGGATTTGCGCGGGCTGACAGTGATCGCTGTACTTTTGATTTTCACATTGGTCAGCGGCCGGCTCATCGTAACCGGCCATACAGTGCTGGCTTATGCGTTCCCGCTCACGGCTTTCAGTTTAATCATAGCCTCGCTTTTGGGAGCAGAGGCGGCACTGATCTTCACGCTGCCCCTGGCCGTACTCTACGCGTACGAGCTGTCTAATTCCCTTGATCTCACCTTATATGCCCTATTCGGTGGCTTCTTTGGCGTCCTGACCCTGGGAACGGGCCGGCGGATCAGTTCGTATTTTTGGTCGGGTGTGGCTATCGCCGTGGCGGGCGCCTCGGTCATCGTGGCTTACCAGTTAACTCAGCCTGGGACGGATCTTGTCGGGGTTGCCTCCTTGATGGGCATCTCCCTGATCAATGGAATTGCCTCCCCTGGCCTGACTTTATTGCTGCAATTCTTCCTGGCGCAATTCCTGGGGATGACCACCGCGCTGCAGCTGATGGAGATCTCGCGGCCCGATCAGAAGCTGATGCAAATGCTGCTAAGGAACGCCCCCGGAACCTACCAGCACAGTCTGCAGGTGGCCAACCTGGCCGAACAGGCGGCGGAACAAATCGGAGCGGATCCGTTGCTCACCCGCGTGGGAGCACTCTACCACGATGCCGGGAAGGCGCTTAATCCGTATTACTTCATCGAAAACCAGGTTTCCGGCAGCCTGAATCCACACGACGACCTGGACCCGGCGACCAGCGCAGAGACCATTATCCGCCACGTGACCGATGGACTAGAGCTGGCCCAGAAATACCGCCTACCGCGGCGGCTGCAGGATTTCATCGCCGAACACCATGGCACCATGCTGACCCCCTACCAATACGCGAAAGCGCTGGAAGCAGCTGGCGGGGACGCAAACAAAGTGGATGAGAATCAATTCCACTATCCCGGGCCGCGGCCTCAATCGCGTGAGACGGCGATCTTAATGCTCGCCGATGGGAGCGAGGCGCGTATGCGAGCGGAAAAGCCCAAAGACGCGGACGAATTACGGGCGTTGATCAAAAACACGGTCGAGAACCGGGTTGCAGACGGGCAGCTGGACGACACAGATCTGACTTTGCGAGACCTGGACGCGATTGTAGAGTCGTTTGCCACCACTCTGAGAGGCATCTATCACCCGCGCATCGAATACCCGAAAATTGAGAAAGAGAAGGTGGCAGTGGGAAAGATGGACCCAACTCCCACTGTACCGTCGAGTTCCCGGCCGGCATCGGACGTGCCTGTAAAGTCGCCCGCGCGTCATGAAAGCGCATAAGTAACTCTCAGCAAGAAGAGGCAATGATTGATAAGTTGGGCGCATGATCCATCTGGAAATTGACGAGGAATTCAGGGGCCGAGTCAAAACGAGGCTACTCGAACGCGCCGCGAGGGAAAGTCTGAAGCATGAGGGGCAGGCTCCAGGCACCAACCTGACCATCGTGATTACAAATGATGCAAATTTGCGCCGGTTGAACGAACAATTTCTG
>DASQQR010000562.1:0-5189 GCA_035643335.1 Anaerolineales bacterium | reverse complement strand
GATGTGCGCATTAAGCATTGGCGCCTGAGTCGCATCAAAGATCATCCGAACTTTACTTTTCACAGATTGGATATCAGCGACAAGGCTGCGTTGAAAGTCCTGGAATCCGAGGAATTTGACGGGGTGATCAACCTGGCGGCGCGCGCCGGCGTGCGCCAATCGGTGATTGACCCCTGGGTTTATGTGGACACCAATGTCACGGGGACATTGAACCTGCTGGAGCTGTGCCGCCAGAGAGGTATTTCCAAGTTCATACTGGCGTCCACATCCAGCGTGTATGGTGCCGATGCGCCTCTGCCCACGCCGGAGGGCGCCAGCAGTAGCCATCCTCTGCAGCCCTACGCAGCCAGCAAGAAGGGCGCTGAAGCCCTGTGCTATGCGTATCATTACTTGTACGATATTGATACTACCGTTTTCCGCTATTTCACCGTTTATGGTCCTGCGGGTCGCCCGGACATGGTCATGTTCCGCTTCGTCCTCTGGATCAGCGAAGGGCTTCCGGTCAAGCTCAACGGAGATGGCGAGCAGACCCGCGGTTTTACCTATGTGGATGATATTGCTCGAGGCACGATAATGGGATTGAAACCCGTGGGCTTTGAGATTGTAAACTTGGGCGGTCATGAGTCGATTTCGATTAATCAGTTGATCGCTATGCTGGAAGAGCGCATTGGACGAAAAGCCCAGGTTGAGCGCCGGCAACGCCATCCTGCCGATATGCAGGCAAATTGGGCAAACGTCGAAAAAGCAGGTACGTTGTTCGGTTGGGAGCCCGGAGTCTCTTTAAGCAAAGGCATCGCAAATTTGGTTGACTGGTACAACGCCGAACGTTCCTGGGCGAGCCAGATTGACACGGGATGAGATGCTTAATTCCGCTTATGCCTGGGCGCGTTCGCTTTACTTCAGGCTGTTTGACAACCCGCTAATTCGCCGGATCATCGCAAACTCAGGATATCTGTTCAGCGCGACCGGAATTTCGGCGATAATGAGCATGCTTCAGGGAATCTTGGCAGCCAGGTTGCTTGGCCCGGCGATGTTCGGCGTACTGGGATCCATCACCACTTTTACCAGTACGGTAAACCGCTTTGCTTCCTTCCGCATGGATGAACTGGTAGTCCGCTACGTCGGTCACTACCAAGAACATGGTGATACAGATCGAGCGGCGGCGGTTTTTAAAGGCGCTAGTTTGCTTGAAATGGGGGGATCTGTGCTGGCTTTCGCCCTGATCTGGACGCTGGCGCCCGTAGGGGCGCGCTTTTTTGCGCACGATGTTAGCCTGGCACTCTGGTTTCGGATCTACGGCAGCATCGTCCTGGCGAACCTGATATCGGAAAGCGCTACAGGTTTGCTTCAAATCTTCGATCGTTTCCGAACGATTGCCTATATCACTGGCGTGCAGAGCGTGCTTACTTTAGTGTTGATCGGGGCTGCTTATTTCAAGGACGCCGGATTGATCGCCATCGTTCTGGCGTATATGGTGGGCAAAACAGCTGGCGCCCTGGCCTTCACCGCTGCAGCGCTCTGGCAGGCCCGGCAATCGTGGGGAGTGGGCTGGTGGCGCTCTCCACTGAGCTTATTGCAGAGCGAAAAGCGCAGCCTGCTCACCTTTGCCTTCAGTACCAATATCAGCGGCACGATCAGTTTGGTGTCCAAGGATAGTGAGGTTCTATGGGTCGCTGGGTTCTTGGGGACCACGCAAGCTGGCTATTACAAGCTGGCTTTAGCCTTGTCTAACCTGCTGCAACTGCCCGTGAGCCCGCTTCCCAAGGCTACGTACCCTGAACTTGCCCGCGAAATTGCCCGGCGCAACTGGGAGAACGTGCGCTACGTGCTCCGGCAGGGATCCAGGCTCTCTGCGATCTACTCTGTTTCCACCACTTTGGTGCTGGCACTCTTTGGGGGATGGATTATCTCCACGGTTTACGGTGCGGAATACTTGCCCACCTATCCAGCTCTGGTGGTCCTGCTGGTCGGCTTTACCTTCGTCAATATCTTCTACTGGAACCGAGTTGCGCTGCTATCCTTGAGCCGGCCCGTTTTCCCGACGATTGTGAATTTCATCGGAATGATGTTGAAGGTCAGCGCGATCCTGGTACTGGTGCCTCAATTTGGCTACATGGCCTTTGCCTTCCTACTTGCCGGGTATTACATCTTCACTGTTGGCATTGCCGCGGCGCGGGTTTTCCTGGATCTGCACACGCGTATGACTTCCGCAGGTGTGGCATGAAGATTGCCGTCATTGCCCCCACTTCCATCCCAGCGCGCCGTGCCAACACTATCCAGGTGATGAAGATGACTCAGGCTCTGGTAGAACAAGGGCACGATGTTCGCCTGGCTGTTCCGGCTACCTCTGCCAGTATCTCAGTCTCTTGGGAGCAGCTCAGCCATCACTATGGTCTGAAGATCCGGATCCCGATATCATGGCTTCCGGCGCGCCCGGCACTGCGCGGCTACGGTTACGGCTGGCGCGGCTTTCGCTGGGCAAAGCGGTGGAAGGCCGATCTGGTGTATACGCGGCTACCTCAGGCAGCTGCGTTTTCCAGTATGTCAGGTACGGTGACGGTTCTGGAAGTTCACGACTTGCCCCAGGGGATCCTGGGGCCCGTTTTTTTTCGCCGTTTTCTGAACGGTCGTGGAGCCAGGCGCCTGGTGGTGATTTCCCAAGCATTGCTACTTGATCTGATTAAGAGATTTGCCACACCGGCCTCCCCATTCACCCAGGTCGCACCGGACGGTGTTGACCTGGAGCGTTATGTTGGCTTGCCTGAGCCTGATGAAGCCCGGCTCGAGCTGTGGAGAGCTGGAAAATTCCCTTTGGACCCCAGGCGCTTCACAGCGGGCTATACTGGACATTTATACGCTGGCCGTGGCAGCCAGCTGTTGTTAGATTTGGCTTCTGACCTACCAGAAATTAACTTCTTGATCGTGGGAGGCGACCCCTCCGATGTCCATCGCCTGCGGACCGCGGCGGAGTCGAGGCACCTGGGAAACCTGATCCTTACCGGCTTTGTTCCCAACGCTGAATTACCTTACTTCCAGGCCGCCTGCGAGCTCTTATTGATGCCATACCAGAGGAAGGTAGCAGGTTCTTCTGGCGGAGATATCTCCCGCTACCTCAGCCCCATGAAGTTGTTCGAGTATTTGGCTTGCGGCCGGGTCATTCTCTCAAGTGACCTACCGGTCCTAAGAGAGGTGCTCAATTCTGAAAATGCCCTCCTCTTGCCTGTAGAGGATGTGAAGGCATGGGCTACCAGCATCCAGAAGGTACGTGACGATGCGGGATATGGACACCGCCTGGCAGAACGAGCCCGATGTGATGCGCTAAGGTACACCTGGGAAGGGCGTGCAGCTCGAATACTGGAGGGGATTGAGCAAAGCAGGGCAAAGTAAAAACTCATGTCTCGTCGCTTACAAAGCGTCTTGCTTCCTGCCCCACGAAGGTGGATCCTCTGGGTTGCGGCTATACCTGCTTTATTGCTTTTCGCCCTGGTGCTCACCTGGGCAGCTTCTGGATTTCGTAGTTTGCAGGATTGGGTTCCGTTTGTGGCAGCTTTGTTGTTGGGAGCTTTGATCTTGTGGGTTAGTTGGTGGGCATTGAAAGCGGACCGGTGGCTATCCACACCGGCCTGGTTAGGGTGGCTGTTGGTCGGAGCGGCGGCCCTGCGGCTGGCGGTGGGTGTCTTGTGGTTCCTGGCGCTGCCTGCAGTTGGATACGGCAATCCAGCTGAGGTGCAAGGGTATGTAATGGCAGATGCCCAGGTGCGCGACCAGGCTGCTTGGGAATTATCCCAATCAGGCAAACCGCTGTCCCAGGCCTTCCGGGGTTATCGCAAAGCTGACCAATATGGGGGCCTGCTGTACCTGAGCGCCTTCACCTATCGTTATCTGGGAGGTGTAGCTCACCAGCCGCTGCAAATCGTTGTCATTACAGCAGCCTTCTCAACGTTGGCCGTTCTATTTACCTGGGCTCTTGCACGGCGCGCCTGGAACCAGGCTACAGCCAACCTGGCTGCGTGGGCTCTGGCCCTGTTTCCAGAGGCAATCCTCTTAGGCAGCTCACAGATGCGGGAAGCGTTCACCGTCACGCTGGCGATCGCCGCTTTCTACGGGCTGGTGCGTTATTGGCAGGAACGTACGTGGCAAAGCCTGGGTTGGATAGTCGGAGCGTTAATTTTCAGCCTGCCATTTTCGCCACCATTTGCTGCGTTGCTATTGGGGCTTCTCGGAATTCAGGCGCTTTTTATGGGAAAAAGGCGCATTCTACGCCAGCGCCGTTTGTGGCTGGTTTTGATAACTCTCGCCTTGTTGGCTGCTATCGGGGTTTGGATTTCCTGGGACCGTTTTGCTCCGGTTGGGGTGAACAACCCCATTGCCTTAGTTGGCTGGTGGATCAAGAAATCTGCTGGATGGCAGGCCTATTTGAGCGAGCAGGCCTCGGGCTGGATCCAGAGGGTATTTAATAAATCCCTGCCGATATGGGCTCAAGGCCCATTTTTGGTGCTCTATGGGGTTGTCCGGCCTTTTTTGCCGGCCGCGCTGGTGGATAACAGCATTACGATTTGGCGAGGAATTGCGATCTGGCGTTCTGTAGGGTGGACGCTGCTCCTGTCCTTTTTGACCTTTGGCACCTTGCTGGCCTGGAGCCGGGCTTCCGGGCGAGGGTTGGTCCGTGGCTTGAGCGTGGTAATCTGGGTGGTCCTATTATTAGCTTCATTTCGCGGTGGAGGAGACCAATGGGACAACCCGCGCTACCGGGCAGCATTTGCCGGGCTACAGGCTTCTCTTGCGGCCTGGGCCTGGATGGAACACCAACGTTCAGCGGATCCATGGCTGAGGCGTATTTTGATCGCGGTGGGGGTGACACTCGCCTGGTTCCTACCCTGGTATCTGCGCCGCTATACCCTGCTTCATTGGCCGGTGGTTGACTTGTTTAAGACCATTGGCCTCGGGCTTGCCAGCGCAGCTCTTCTATTGTTTTGGGACTGGGCGCGCAGAAAATCACCTTGACCGAGGCAGATCCATGATTATAATTCGGCCGTTGAATTTTGCTGCTTGGAGACCTGGATGCGCACTGCTTTGATTACTGGCGTTACAGGCCAGGATGGTTCTTATCTGGCCGAACTTTTACTAGATAAGGGCTATCATGTGGTCGGGATGGTGCGCCGTTCCAGCACAGTCACCTTTGAACGCAT
>DASQQR010000561.1:0-4225 GCA_035643335.1 Anaerolineales bacterium | reverse complement strand
CTTTGGGAACATCCAGAATACCACCCCGAAGATCAGCTGAGTTACCCAGCCCACCAGGAAAAGATGAAAATACACTGGGGTAAGCGTCCCGACGAACGCGGGTAGAGTCCAGAGGGAATCGGCAGATAATCCCAGCCCGGTGATTAAGGCTGCAACCAGGAATACCAGTGAAGATTTTACAAACCAGCGTGTCAGTGTCGGCATACGGCTTATTCGCTTCTCTTCCCGGGGGCAATGTAATGTACTTCTTTGAAGGGTTTTATCTGAGCTCCGACCTCGTCCTTCAGGATGTTGCCGGAAACGTGCATCAAGGTATCGCCATAGTCGGAGTCGATCCCCATGCTGGCCAGGCAAGGATAGTGGTGGTGCAGCAAACCAGCCTTCTCCTCAGCCTCGCCGGCAGATACACCCACCAACCGTTCTGCCGCATAACTGGCACAGCCACAGACTGTATCCCGCCGCACGTTGGCTGCCGTGATCAGGCGCGTCTTCGGGTCCACGCTGATTTCCAATCCAGGGCGGCCAAAATGATGGGCAAATTCGGCGATCAGGGCATCCTGGAACTCGATGCGCTGCCTTCCGGATATGTTGTATCCCGTTTCAGTTAAGGTGCACAAAGGTTTTGGGGTGGCGCAGACTATGTTCATGTCCGCAAGCCAACCGCGCAGCTGGCGCGCTAGGCCACGCGGCAGCCAGGCCTCGTTGTCCACTGAGGCGATGACGGCGCGGGCCGCGCTCATCTCGGCGATCTCGGGCAGCAGTTCCGCCACTCCCTTGTTTTCACCAAAAGACAGGATCAGGTCTGCGGATGGCAGGGAATCGGGCAGGTAGTCTTCGGGATAATCGATGACCGGTGGCAAGATCGCTGGCGCTTTCCAGGTCTCGATTTTCCATTTGGCGGGACCACGCGCCCGGATGTTGTTCACGTGCCGGAGACCATAATCCCCGGATATCACTGCCAGAATCCGCATAGTTGACCCCAGGGATTTTCGATGATCATTTTGTTCGCTCATAATTTTATCTGCGATTTCATTTTCCCGGAAAATACCTTTTCAAAACCACTGGGGTCTTCACAGTTGCCTGCATTCGTCTGGCTTTCACCACGCTGTAGGCGTTGAACAGGATGAACAACAGCAACGCAATCCCGTTCAGCAATCCGCCCCACAGTCGCAGGGGCTGGGAAATCATCACATCCCCGCTGATACGCGTGAGCAACGAAAGGTGCAGCAAGGCCAGATAGGCGTAATACCGCGGATCAAAACTGACTTGAACGCCGGTGATCGCCGGGAAAATGATCGGAGCATGTCCGAAGATCATGGAGAAGACGAAACCAAGGAAGATACTGTGTAGAAAGGCATCGTAGCGCATTCCGGCCACCACCCCGCCAAAGGCGAGGCCCATGAACCCCGCTGCGCCGAGCCAGACGTAGCCGCTTAGCAAGCATAGCGCCACAAAGCGCGGCAAACCTTCTTTGAAGATCGTGCGGCGGGCGATGTCATAGCGCAGTAGCCATAAAGACAGCCCCAGCATTCCTACGCTGGCGATCCGGGTCCCCAAATCCAGGGAAACTATGGTTATGATCAGCCCCGCCAGGAAGATTCCTGCTGCGCCCAAAAGTAGGGTCTGAGTGACCTGGCTATGCATCAGGAGGCGACCCAGCTCCAGCCGCTCGCCTGCGATCGTCAGGATCAGGAAGCCGGCCCACCACAGGACGATCTCGAAAATGGGCTTCCCGGATACCCACAAGATGTTTCCGGCCAGCCAGCTCAGGGCCCCGATCCCCATCAGGACCATGTACTGAGTTGGATGGCGGCGGACGATCACGGCGAAGATCAGCACCAGCCCCAGGCTTCCCAGCGTGATCATAAGCGGTCCAGCGATGCCCTGCAGCCCGAGAACCAACAGCAGCGCGCCCAAACCGCTCAAAGCGGGTCCTAAGTACGTCCAGCGTTCTCTCAATGCTACGGCCCGTTCAACTGCGATCAGGGTCCCTAAAAAACCAGATACCATCAGGGGGCCGTGGGAGACTGGCAGCGCCGGTTGTAACAGGGGCCATCCCCAGCCCAGACGCAGCAGGCCCGCCCATATGCCTGCCAGCAGCGCGATCATAGCCAGCGCCAGCATGGGGTAGCGGAGCCGGCTTTGGGTCACGAGTCAGCCTTCGGCTTGAGGAGAATCAGTAGCATTATCAGAGGGGTCTCGGCCAGGATACGGTGGGCCAGGCGGGGCGCCATGTGCACCCAGGTACCGGCCCCAGCTTTCATCTCATCGTTCCCCAGGGTCAGGTTGGCTTCCCCTTGAACGAAATACAACAACGCTGCTTGAGAAGAGGTATGCTCTGAAAGCTCCTGGCCCGGCGCAAACCCAAATAGGACCGCCTTGAACTGGTCCTCCGTATACAGAGTACGGCTGAGGATGCTGTCATCCGGAATTTCCGGTATCTGGCCAGCTAGGTCTTGTATGAATGTATACGGAGAGCTAATCATTGAGTTGCCCCGGCCATCGCCTTTTCCGCGCTGACTTGATGGGTGCGCTTCAACAAATAGGCGAAAGTCAACGATAGGACGGCTAGAGCGATGTAGACCGCAAATCCGCCGGCGTAGCCAATATCACCCTGGCTGCGAACGATGGCGCCCAGTACCGGCGGGATGGCAAAGCCTCCGAAGGCCCCTAATCCGCCCACCCATCCGGCTGCGCCGCCCACGGCTTGTGGCACCTCTTGCGGAACCAGCTTGAACACCGCCGCGTTCCCTACCCCCATCCCGAGAGCCATCAGTATCTCCGCGGTCACGGCCAGCCCGAAATCCCTTGATGTGGTCATCAAGATGGCTCCAGCCAACATGGTCAGCAGCGAGAGGATGGCGGTGTTCTCTCCCCCAAGACGGTCCGACACATTCCCGCCCACCACGCGAATCACCGAGGTCAAGACTGAATACAATGCCGTAAGCGTGCCGGCGGTGACCGCGCTGGCGGCGAAGAAAGACTTCCAGTAAGTGGGCAGCCATGCAGTCATGGCGATGAAGCCGCCGAAGGTTGTGAAATAGATAGCCACCAGAATCCACGTCTTCCAAACTCTGGCGGAGATAAGCAGGCTTTCTTTTAGATTACCCGCTGGGAAGATTTCCTGGCCGTGCTTGCGGGCGACTTTCTTGGCTTCTTCGGCAGGTGCCCCCGCCTTGATTTGTTGGAAATACCAGGCGTTCCGACCTTTAAAGTAATAAAGTACCGTGCCGGCGATCAGGAAGATAGACCAGGCCAGATAAGAGCCTCCCAACCCTAGGGTTCCAAGGGCGACTGGCAGCAGGAAGGAGAACAAACCGGGGGCGATATTACCTACACCCGCGTAAGTCCCCAGCGCGCTCCCCTGTCGGTCCTTGGGGAACCAGTAGGATACCTGGCTGATCCCCACCGAGAACGTGGCGATCCCGCAACCGCTCAAAACCCCTAAGAGCAGCAGCAGAGGATAGATCCCCAGGCTTAATCCATCTGGATAAAGGGCATATACCACCACGGTTAGCCCCAGCATTCCCACGATGGAGAGAGCCAGCAGCACCAGGAAGGGCTTTCTGCCGCCGTTGGTATCTACCCAGGCCGAAAAGGGAATGCGCAGCAGCGAACCGGAGAGCGATGGCATGGCGACCAGGAAGCCGACCATCACCGGCGTCAGCTGCATGACCTCCCTGAACTTCTGAGCGGTTGGCCCGAAGAGCGAGACCGCCGCAAAACCGATGAAAAACCCTAAGGTTGCGCCGAATAGCCCTTCCTTGGGACTGCCTTTTAATTTGTCCATATGTATACCTCCTTGTTAGCGGATTCTCCTTAGAATTAGATAATGTTGCTCGGTATATAAGATTGCACACTTCTTTTGTAAACACCTGTCACCGGCCGCAATCGCAAATCGCCAATCGCAAATTGCAGATCCTGATTTTGCACTATAGGTTCTCTCCTTCCACGGGCCGCATTTTGCGGACGCGCACTACGATCTGCCACGGGCGGATCAGGTAGCCCAACGGGTAGGTGATGATGTGCACCAGCCGGCTGAAGGGAAAGACGGCCAGCAGGATGAAAAAGTTGAGGGCGTGTAGCTGGATCACCCAGGGTAAGCTGGTGAGCAGCAGCGGCTGTGGGCGCAAGGTGAAAATGGAGGCCAGATATGGAGCGAAAATAGCGGCAAACCAGTAGGAGCCAAAGCGGTAGCTTGTGGCGGTGATCACGCCGCTGACGA
>DASQQR010000560.1:0-4129 GCA_035643335.1 Anaerolineales bacterium | reverse complement strand
CACAATCGTCCCATTCGCATCCGCCACCGTGAAGAAGGCACGGCGCGCTTCCCAACGAGTCCCGGCACCCGGGTTGGGGAAAGATTCGCCTTGACCCTGGAGGAACACGCTGTTTATGCCGCTCCAGCCCCCATGGCGTTGATAATATTCCGTCAAGTTGCTAACCAAGGCCTCCTGGATCTGGTTCGAAATGAATTGGTCAAACTCGCGCCGGGTACGCTGGCGAACGAAGACCGCTACCAGCACAGCGCCGATCAGGCCGACGAGCAAGAAAGCCAGGGTCAGTTTGGAAGCCAGAGAATGCATCATAGATCACGAATGTTGCGGGGCGAACCGATAGCCGATGCCATATACTGTTTCGATATAGCGCGGATGGGCATCGTCCGGTTCGATTTTGGCCCGCAAGTTGCGGATGTGCACGTCGATGGTGCGCTCGTAGCCTTCGTAGGACGATCCTTGCAGGTGATCCAGCAGCTCCAGACGGGAGAAGGCTCGCCCGGGAGCTGTCATCAATGTCGCCAGCAGGTCAAACTCTGAGGGCGTCAGGTCGATTTGTTCATCTCCTACCATAACCACTCGCCCGACTCGATCCAAGGTGATATCCGCGACACGTAGAATATCCTGTTCGAGGGTCAGTTTCTCTAACCGGCGCAGCACGGCGCGCACGCGGGCGGTGAGCTCGCGGATGCTAAACGGCTTGGTCACATAGTCATCGGCGCCCAACTCTAGGCCCAACACCTTGTCATTTTCTTCCAGCTTGGCAGTCGGGATGATGATAGGGGTGTCGGCCTCGCGCGCATAGGTGCGCATAAAATCATAACCCCCCATCTCGGGCATCAACAGATCCAGGATGATCAAATCGGGCTTTTCCTGGCGAGCGACGAAAAGCGCTTCCTGTCCATCACCCGCGGTGAGGATCTGAAATCCTTCCTGGGTCAGATACTGCTTTAACAGGTTGCGTAATTCCTTCTTGTCATCCACGACGAGAATCTTCTTCGTCATGACACCTCTTGGCTCATTGAGCGTCAGCCACGAAATCTATCACTAGGGCCACAGCGTCATCGACACTGGCCACCTGGCGAACCTGAGGGATGGTTATCCCGAGGTCCTTATATAGAATCGTGGCACTGGCCGAGCCCTGCAACCTGGTTGTATTGACCGGGGTTACTGTGGCATCGAAGCTCACTTCTTTGGTCACCTCCATTATGGTTAGGTCGCCTACAATCTTGAAGGTGTAGCTGGTACCGAAACTGATTTGATCGGGCAAACCGGTCAGGCTCTTGGGGGTGAAGGTGATGTATTCGTAGCTGTTGGTGTCCAAAATCTGGTTCTTGACGTGCGGTTCCGGAAATCGTCATCCGTAGCCAGAGTGCGGGCATCCACCTGGGTCGTGCCTATCTGGGCGCCAGCCGGATCACCGGGATCCAGCGCAATCTGTCCGGCAACCTGGTCCGTCGTTCCTACTACTGTATTAGGTTGGCCTCTTAAAACCTCTTCAATGGTGAAACTCACTTTGGAATCGGCTGGCAGGATTTGATAAATCACCGTTCCGCTGTCGGCAGCCTGGGTGCCACCAGCCTCCGCACTGGATTGGCCAGTTGCCTGGGCGGTAGCTGCGGAGGTCGCGGTGCTTGATTCCACAGTAATCGGAATGGCCGTGATGGGGGCTTCGGCCTCAGCCGGTGGCTTCAAAACCGAATATACCACAAAGCCACCCAGTATCAAAATTACCGCGATTACCACGTCAATAATTCTTTTAAGCATATTACCCGTTCTCCTTTGGGCTATTATCTCTCATCGTTAAATGCGATGCACTCGGTCAAGGCCGCGCACCTAAAGTCAATTGAAGTGCCACCTGCTCGCCCCCGCGCAGCAGGGTAATCTCGATGGTCTGCCCAATGGAAGTGTGGAACACCAGATAGCTGTTTAAATCCGAAAAATTCTGGACCAGTTGGCCGTCAAGGGCAATGATCAGATCACCGTCCCGACCGGTATTGGGATTTGCAGCTACAAGCCCAGCCTGCTCAGCTGGGCTCCCCGGGGTGACGTTGAGCACATACGCGCCTTGGGTCTGCCGCAAGCCAAATTGAGCTTCCTCATCGAGAGAAATCTCAGGATCAAAGCCAGCACCCATGTAAGGATATTCATATTTGCCGTCCTTGATCAGGCTGGGCACAACCAGCCGCACAGCGCTGACGGGGATAGAAAAACCCACACCGGAATTGGTCCCGGTTTGCGAGGCGATAGCTGAGTTGACGCCTACAACCTGGCCGTCCAGATTCAGAAGCGGACCTCCTGAGTTCCCCGGATTGATGGGCGCATCGGTCTGGATCACTTCGGGCAGCGAATAAGTGCTGCCAACAGACAGTTCGCGTTGGGAAGGCAAACTGCGACCCAGGGCGCTGACAATTCCCAGAGACATCGATCCCTGCTCACCGAAGGGATTACCAATTGCGACCACGAATTGCCCGACCTGCAGGCTATCGGCCTCGGCCAGCGACAGAGGAGCCGCACCCTCCGGCAACTGCTCCACCTGGATAACGGCCAGATCCCCATCGGCGTCAGTGCCAACAAGGCTGGCGCGCTGCCGCTCCCCGTTAGCAAACACCACTTCAAAGCTGCGCGTGCCAGCAACCACATGGTTATTAGTTACGATCATTCCGTCCTGGCTGTAAACAAATCCGCTGCCGCTACCCGAAGCGGTAATGATATACACCACCGAGGGATTGGCGTCCCGGTAAACCTGGATCAGGCTGGCCTGGAGGTCACTCGAGGACGCAAGCCGATCTCCACTGTCGGCAACCAAAGAGACGGTTGGCATGGTGTGGACCAAATCCACTTCTTCCTGGGTGGTCAGGGAAGTTGCGCTTTCGGTCGAAACTGGGGTCATCGGGACCACGCCGTTCCCTGAACCAAACAAGCTGCAAGCCGTTCCAACCAAGATAAGAATCGCTATTGAGGCTGCCAGGGTAACAGACCTAACCATTGATTTATGCATGGCATAATTCCCTTTCTACGAGGGTGGAGCGCAGCGGATCGCTGCGCTCCCGGTTTAGGATACTGGCTCTGTCAGAGTTCACCTCTTAGGAGCAAGCGCAGGGATGCCTGCGCTTGCTCAGTTTAGCTCTGATCAGGCGCCGCTCGACGGTATCACCAGGCGGATTCCCGAGGGACCAAAACCTCTAAAGCCTCGTCCATGAAAACCACCCCAAGCACCTCCAAGGCCGCCCCAGTAGCCATTATCCAGGCCCTCGAGCAGCCAATTGGCGTGATCTTGGGTGATCGTTCCATCGTCCACTGCCTGCTGGATAGCATCGCGAACGGCTGCTTCCTGGGCAGATTCTACCGCGTCTCGAACGGCCTGCAAGTCCACGCCAGCTTCGTCGGCCAAGTCTGCCAACGTCTTGCCACCCCACAGTTGGGTAGACAATTCATCAGGGGACATGCCGAGCGCTTCAGCAGCCGCGTCCAGCCCTACCTGCCCACCCAACCCTCGGCCGAAACCCATCTTCCAACCATGCAAACCATTGGTCGCTGGCGGCGTGGGGGTTGCATCCTGAGCCAGGGCGGTGCCGGTTAGGACCACGGCAAGGGCGCCGAAAATCAGCAGTCCTACGACCCCAAACTTATACCATTTTTTCATGCAAACTCTCCTTTCACGTAGTGAATTTACTTAGCTCCGTAAGACCGGCGGTCTCCTATTTTGGATCCGATCCAAGAATACCAGGGAGTTGTTCAGAAAATATGAAGAAGTGATTTGGAAAAGATTTGGATTTACCAAGATATGAGGCGATCGGAGTGAGGTATAATGCGCGCCATGCGGCGGCTTTTATTGGTGGTCGTTCTGCTCTCGGTGCTGGCTTGTGGTCTGATCGGAATTTTCCTATATAATTTCCCCCCCATCCACGAGCGCATCTCCTGGCGCGTGGCCAACTTGCGCACAGAGATCCGCTATGCCCTGAACCCACCAGAAGAAGTTCTGTTCGTACCCCAGGAACAACAAGACCTGATCGACGCCATTGTGCAGGCCACCCTGCTAGCGCTAACCCCAATCGCGCAGGCGACCCAGGCACCCAGCCCAGCCACGCCAACGCCCACGCTCGCGGACCCGACAGCTTCTCCCTCTCCA
>DASQQR010000559.1:0-5079 GCA_035643335.1 Anaerolineales bacterium | reverse complement strand
AGCCAACATCAAAGCCCGGTAGGCGGGCTCGGGTGTGCCCCCCAGGGCGATCCAGCGCTCTGACCACTCCAAGACCTGCGGCCAACGGCCAGCTTCTACCAGGAGATCCAGAAGCGCCTGCATTTTGCGGTGGAAGACCGCCCGGAGCCGCTCACGCTCGAGCAATACCCAATCGCCATCAAAACCCTGCAGCAAATCCCCCCGATAGACGGAAACCGATGCAATATATTCTTGTTTGCCCCAGTCTTTCTCGACTTTCTCATCCAAGATGGCAGCATCCAGCCAAAAATCCGAGGAGGCATCGAACGAAATGGAGTACTCGTCCGAGATAAAGAAATGGCCATTGGACCGCGCGTCTTCACCCAAAGACTTCCGCAGTCGCCATAAGGCATGCCGCAGATAGCTGCGGGCATTGGCGTCCTCCGACTCGGGCCAAAAGAGGGCGGCTAACCTCTCCCGCCTGTGGGCCTTACCGGCATTAAGAATTAAAAAAGCCAGCAACGATTGCGCTGGCCGCGAAGGGATTTCGACTGGCTGTTCCCCCAGGCGGACATCATACTGACCTAGAAGCCTGACCTGTAGCATGGTCTATTCACGAACCCCTGAACCAACCAATGATGCACCTGGGGCATATACACGCCCTGCTTAATACCCCTCGGAAACAGCAGGATTTGATGTCCTGGCTTAAGTACCAGTGATTATAGCACGAAAATCCCATTTATTATGTCCAATTTGTGGAAATTAGCCAGAAAACACGCAAAATAAACGCGAATTCACACAGGAGAAAGACTCAGGTTTGTTAGGCTGGGGACAACAAATCCTGAACTGGACTGAAACCGGCAGATCAGGGAAATAACAAACCTGTAGATAGGGTCAGACTCGATCCATTGAAAGGAGTATAAGATGAACCTGACACATAATTTTTTCGATCTCTTTGTTTTGAGAGATAAAGATGGGAACGTCCGCCGCCTGAGAATCCTCTCCCTGATCATCCTCTCGATCGTGGCCGTACTGGTCGCCACGGGAGCTTATCTGAGTGTTTCAGCGGGCCACAAGACAACCTCGATGGTTGCCGGGACCAGCCCGAGCGAAAACCCGGAACTGAGCCTTGTGCGCCGATTCGCGGAGAGAAATTCGAGTGGATCCGAAATCGAGAGGCTGGCGGCCAACCCCGAGCTGAAATCCGCCGACCGCTACCGCGAAGCCGCCAAAGAGCGAATGGATGCGCTATTCACGGCCTCGAATCCGGAGCTCAGACTGCACCAACGCTTCATCGATCAGTCTAGCCAGATCGCCGTGATTACTCTCCAATACGAGAATCCGGAGGTGAAAATTCACCAACGCGGCGTAGAAATTACTCAGCGAAGCCAAACAAGCGAATTCCTGGCCAAAAATCCCGAGATCAAAATTGTTCGCCGCTACGAGGAGCTTGGGAAATAACTGGCGTGGATTTCAGGCGAATGGTGAGTCGATGCGATGGGGCGACAGTTGTACTGTCGCCCCATCTGGCTTGCGCGTTTATCCACGCGCTCGACACTTGGGCGGTCCAGGTTACCCTTCGCTGGGGTGGAGATGGAGGATTGCAGAGGTGCTGCGTTCGATATCCTCACGCGTATAGAGCATCGGGTGATAGCCCTGGGTGAACCAGGATTCCACCTGATCAGCGTAATGTTCGCTGCCAGGATGGCCCGATTGACCAGGGGCCAACAGTCCCAGCGAATTACGCCAATCTCCTAAATCGGCAATGAAGCGAAAAGGAGGCCCCACCAGGTTTTCGGTCCGCAGGTCGAATTTCGAGAAACTGGTCAGCCAGATCGTGGAATTGTCCCCACCCACAGGGTAAGGGCCCCGGTTGAAGAGCCTCTCCATCAAGGCCCCGGGCCGAGCGGATGAGGAAAAACCAGGCGATGCAGTTTACCCCAGGCCCAATCCTCCACTTGCGGGCCGAGCTCCTCCTTGAGGTAGTCCACCGTCTCGCGCAAGGCTATGCGCACCACCTCGTCGCGGGTTTCTCCATGGCCCAGGTCAAACCAATGCGATTCTGGTCTCTCCAGGATAGCCTGCAACCATTCGCGCGCTCGCTGGCTGAAGGCGCTGATCTCTGCTAAAACCGGCGTTGGGCCTTTTCCGACGTAACGGATGGCGAGATCCCCGAGTTTATCCTTTAGGATCAGGTTCATCAGTCGTAGATTGAAGACCTCGTAAATGGCTGCCGCGGCGCTACCCGAAGATATTTCCCCATCCCAATCCTGCAAAGCAAAAACCCAAGGCTGCGCTGAGAATCAAACCAAGTTGTACACCCCGTTTTGCCACGGAATCGCAACTATTCAACCTGATCCTCCTGGTCCTCTGCCGGGGTCACCTGAAGGCCGATCGAGGGAATAGAGTTCCTGGTTACCACCTGAGACATGATGATCGTATTTGGCACAATCACTTCCTCGCCATGCGAAGTGCGCAGCTTTGTGGTGCGCAAGTCCACAAATTCCACACGTCCAGTGTATGAACCCAAGGTGATCTCATCCCCAACGACGAAAGGCCTCTCCAAGAGGATATAGACACCCGCGATGAAGTTCTTAAGCAAATCTTGAGAAGACAGGCTCAAAGCCAGGCCTACCGATCCAATGATGGCTGTTATGGTGGCAACCTGAACTTGAAATTCGGTCAAAATTGCCAGGATAATGCCGATCCAGGCTCCAAAACCTACCAGGCGAGTAGCAAACACCCTCACACCAATGTGGATGTGAGAAAGCAGAATATAGGTAGCCCTCGTAGCCAGGTAGGCCAGGATCCCGCCGATAATCAGGATGATGGCTGAATTGATAAGATGAGAAGTAAGGTTATGGGCAACCACTCGAGGCGGCGGTATAAATGCCGGCAGAGGCGTTGGCGTCATGGTGGGCGTTGTATAAGTGCTGGTGGCCGTGATGGTCCCGGTAGCCGTGATTTTCCCCTCCGGCGTGGAGGCCGGCTGGCTGGCGGTGGCTGTTGGAAAAGCGCCTGGCGTAAGGGTGCCTTGGGGAGTAATGGTTGTTGCGGAACCGGGCGCAGCACCCGAAGCAATTGTGCTGGTTGATCCCCCCACAGGCACCGGCGTCGCCTGTAGGGTCTGCGCAGACGCGAGGACGAAGAACATCAGCGAGACAAGAATCGCGCAGATGGCGAAAATGGCAAAAAGAGATTTCATATCGAGTTAAATGTTCGTTGAGGGCGCGTTGGGGAACTTAGTATTTACACCATGTCAATATACCACACTTTACTGCACAAGATTTTCCGGAAGATGAAATTTTTCGCCCAAATGCTCGTTCTTGGGCCGGGTCCTGTCCAAACCCACAATAACTTCAATTTCCGTGATACGATACCACTATCCGTCACGGTTGATCGCTTTCCTCCAAATGAAAGGCGCACACAGACTACGAAATTTGGTTACCCTTGGCGGCTTTGGGGTGGGGTTGGCGGGCTATATCACGCTGGCCTTTTTTGCCAGCCGTTTCGCCTATTTTCCTATCGACCTCGGCATTACCCGAGGTATCCAGGCTTTCCGCCCAGACTGGTTTATCTTATTGATGCAGGCAGCCAGCTGGGCAGGCTACCCACCCCAAGCCCTTATCGTTAGCGGTATCCTTATTCTGCTGATCTGGGTGATGAGGCGACGTTGGGAAGCGGTCATCAGCGCAGCCACCAGCATTGGAGTGGAAGTGCTGGATGTCGTTACAAAGGTGGCTGTTCGCCGACCACGCCCGCCCGCTGATCTGGTGATGATCTCCCGGAAATTAATCTCGTTCAGCTTCCCCAGCGGGCACGTAAGCTTTTACACGGGGTTCTTCGGCTTCCTATTGTATTTATCCTACCACGAATTAAAACCCTCCTGGCAGCGGAGCCTGTTGATGCTGGTGTTTGGTGGTCTAATCGTGCTGGTCGGACCTTCGCGGGTTTATCTAGGCGCACACTGGCCCAGCGATGTACTGGGCGGCTATATCTTGGGAGGACTGGGGTTGGCTATGGCCGTCCAGGTTTACAGGTGGGGAAGCGGAAGGGGGAAGGGCATAGGGATGCCCTTCCTACAGTATCACACCAAGTAGTCGTCATTCATAGGCCAGCACCTCGCGGATGGTAAGACGGGCGGCGTTGCGAGCTGGTAAAACGCTGGCAAGCACGGAAAGCACGATCACCGCCAACAGCCAGACCACGAAACCGGTCGGCGTAAGGCCAAAACTTGATTGCGCATCGAAGAGCGCCAGGCTGATGCTATCGGAGAGAATCTTGCTGATCGGGAAGGCCAGCAACGTACCCAGCAACCAGCTGAACATGCCAATGATGATGCCCTCCGTGAGAACCATGCGCATCAAGATGCGGTTGGAGGCGCCAATGGCCCGCATCACACCGATCTCGCGGGTACGCTCCATGACGTTCATGCTCATGGTACCCGCCAATCCGATACTTCCCACGAGTGCGGTCAGGCCGGATAGGAAAATTAAGAAACTGCTCAGGGTTGAAAATCCACTAGCGGCCGTATTGCTCAAGGAACGCCCCGTGGTGATATCTGCGACCCGGATCCCGTATTGGCTCAAATAGGCCTCAATTTCGCGCCCCATTTGCTCTTGTTGCTCCTGGGTTTGATCCGGCCTGGTGGCGACGATCCGGAAGGTGACCGCTTTGTTTGGTTGGTGGATCACCTGGGACAGATAATCGTAATTAGCATACGCCAGGAAGCCAGCGCTTTTGCCTGCCAACTGGAAGAAGCCCACCACTATCCAATCGGTCTCCTTCTCGTTGACTTGCAGACGCAGGTTGTCACCGATCTTCAGGTGTGGGAACTGGGATAGGAATCTTTCGTTCACCACAATTGCGTTCCTATCACCAGGTAGTATCCAGCGGCCTTTGAGCAAGATGGGCTGCACCAGGGTGCTATCCGCGGGCGGGGCGAGCAGCTGCACGCTGTCGCCCACCGAGCCATCTGCAAGAAGCAGCTCGCTGCGGGCGGTAGCCCAGCCTTCGACAGTAGAGACGATTGGCATATTCTCCAAATAGCGCTGGATTTCGGCCACACGATATGGGCGGTCAAGAGTCAGGTTGACATCC